>NZ_JBMYXF010000016.1:0-60175 GCF_049608145.1 Halocynthiibacter sp. | reverse complement strand
TTTCCTTATCTCACAACCGTCGAAGGGTTGAAGCTGGCGGCGCAGACATTCGAAAAGGATGTTTCCAAGCTATCCTGCTGTGCGGGCTAAAGGCCTACAATTCCATTAACCGTTCGGGCCTCGGGTCAATGCTTGGACCATTGAATAGCTGCCGTTCGCTGCGCTGCCGAACACCGTGGGTATGGGCTCACTACTACCGTTTGCTGCATCTTTACCCAATGGCCGCTCTGGCGTATCAACCAAACTTTGCAAATGCCGCTTCCTGCCCATTCCAACCTTGGTAAAGAACGCAGAAAATGTCTCCTTCCCGCCTAAACTACAGAATGGATGGCCACTAATTTTCACATAATAGAGATCCTGCTCATGCAGCGGGAAGCCACATCAGGCAGCTCGGTTCAAATGAATGAAGTAAGCTGCCCGAGTGCAAAGTTATGCTCTAAGTGCAAAGTTATGCCCGAACCTACACCTGATCAGAAATCCAAGTTCTCGACGCTTAGCGCATTTGTTTGAATGAATTCACGTCGAGGTTCAACAACGTCACCCATCAGCTTGGTGAAAATATCGTCGGCTTCTGCCAAATCTTCGATCTTCACCTGCAGCAGCGTACGTGCATCAGGGTCCAGCGTGGTTTCCCAGAGCTGATCTGGGTTCATCTCGCCCAAACCTTTGTAGCGCTGCAGTGACAGGCCTTTTTCGCCCTCAGACAGGATCGCTTTCAACAGTTCCGTCGGGCCATGGACAACCGTCACTTTATCCTTGCGAACAAGGCGTGCGGGCTGACCGTAGGTTTCTTTCAGGCTGTCTGTATAACCGCCCAGCTTGCGGGCCTCGCCAGAGCGCAGCACATGACCATCCAGCGTGCGCACCTCTTCAACGCCACGCAGCAAACGCGCCAAACGAATACCTTTGTCCTGTGTCGGACGGCCTTGCCAGCCACGTTCATATTCCAATGCAATCGCATCAAGACGTGCAGCAATTGCATCAGCAACACCCTGCAGGTTCTGGTCTACAGCACCTGGCACAAAGGCAGCAGCAATTGCGGCCTGTTCCAGAATATGTTGGGGATGATGGGTTGCGAAAGCTTGCAGAATGCGACGCACCTGACGGGCTTCTTCGACGACACGTTTCAAATCTGCACCGGTGATTTCTTCACCAGAGGCCAGACGCAGAATCGCTCCGTCGATACCCTGTTCAATCAAATAGTCATCAAGCGCGGCCTGATCCTTCAGGTAAACCTCTGACTTACCACGAGAAACCTTATACAAAGGAGGCTGTGCAATATAAAGGTAGCCACCTTCAATCAGTTCCGGCATCTGACGGAAGAAGAAGGTCAAAAGCAACGTCCGGATGTGCGCACCATCAACATCCGCATCAGTCATGATGACGATCTTGTGGTAGCGCAGTTTTTCGATGTTGAATTCATCGCGGCCAATACCCGTGCCAAGTGCCATCACGAGGTTACCGATTTCCTGGCTGGCAAGCATGCGATCGAAACGAGCGCGTTCCACATTCAGGATCTTACCGCGCAGTGGCAGGATCGCCTGTGTCATCCGGTCACGACCCGTTTGGGCCGATCCGCCAGCAGAGTCACCCTCCACCAAGAAGACTTCGGTTTTGGACGGGTCTTTTTCAGAACAGTCTTTCAACTTCCCGGCCAAGAAGTTCACATCCATGGCTGTCTTACGGCGGGTCAGATCGCGAGCCTTACGGGCCGCTTCACGGGCATGAGCCGCCTCAACGATCTTGGAAACAATCATCTTGGCTTCGGTTGGGTTTTCTTCGAACCATTCCGTCAGTTTTTCGTTCATCAGGCCTTCAACGGCCGGACGCACTTCGGAACTGACAAGCTTGTCTTTGGTCTGGGATGAGAATTTCGGATCAGGTACTTTGACGGACAGCACACATGTCAGACCCTCGCGGGCATCATCCCCAGTGAAGGAAATCTTTTCCTTCTTGGCAATACCGGAAGATTGCGCATAAGCGTTGATTGTCCGGGTCAAGGCGCCCCGGAAGCCGGCCATATGTGTGCCGCCATCGCGTTGCGGAATATTGTTGGTAAAGGGCAGCACATTTTCATGATAGCTGTCGTTCCACCACATGGCGACTTCGACGCCGATGTCATCTTTTTCGCCACGTACAAAGATCGGTTCTGGCATCATTGGCGTTTTGGAACGGTCGAGATATTTCACGAATTCCTTTACGCCACCGTCGTAAAACAGTTCAGATTCCAGGGGTTCAACTGGGCGTTCATCTTTAACAATAATACGCACACCCGAGTTCAGAAAAGCCAACTCACGCAACCGTTTTTCAAGGGTCTCAAACGAGTATTCGAGATTTGAGAAGGTTTCCGTGGAGGCCAGAAAACGCACCTCAGTACCTTTTTTGCCATTGGCATCACCAACAACACGCAGATGTTCAACAGTCTCGCCATGGGAAAACTTCGCGTAATGTTCTTTGCCATCCCGCCAGACGCGCAGCTCCAGCCAGACAGACAAGGCGTTCACAACAGACACACCCACACCGTGCAGACCGCCGGAAACTTTATAGGAATTGCTGTCAAACTTACCACCGGCGTGCAGCTGGGTCATGATAACTTCGGCCGCAGAGACGCCTTCTTCTTCGTGCATTCCAACCGGAATACCGCGCCCGTTATCATAAACAGATACGCTGGAATCCGCGTGAATTGTTACGCTGACGTGGTCCGCATGGTTGGCAAGCGCTTCGTCAATGCCGTTGTCCACAACTTCATACACCATGTGGTGCAGACCAGAGCCATCATCCGTGTCCCCAATGTACATGCCAGGGCGCTTGCGAACCGCCTCTAAGCCCTTGAGAACCTTAATAGAATCTGCGCCATATTCTTCTGGCTGCTGATTGTCGTCAGACATACTGCACTTCCTCGTAATTTGATGGGTTTTATACCTGATTTTCCCAGGGGTGTCACCCGTATCGCGACAGATTTATGTCAGGCGAAAGGGATCACCAAACCAACGAGAATCAGAAGACTGCTCGCAATGATATTCATCCGGCGGATCGCCCCCGGTGTCTTTACAAACTGGCGCATGCGGTCAACGAAAAGGGCAAAGAAAATGTTGCCAATCAGCGGCACGATCATCGATGCTGCGCAGATCGCTAGGATATCCACAGAGGTGATTTTGGTCAGGTCAAAAAAGCCGGGCAAAATACCCATGTAGAAGATCACAGCCTTTGGATTGGTCATAATCACGATCACGCCCGCGACAAACCCTGCCCACATGCCGGGCGCGGTTAAACGGCTGTTCTTTCCGATTTCCTTATCTGCGTTTCGGATCAAGCTTATGCCCATGTAGATAAAAAATGCCACTGCAACCCATCGCAGGATCATCATAAAACCGGCGATTTCCTGCACCAGCCAACTGACCCCCAGAACCGCAAGGAACGGCCAGATCGCATCTCCAATCACAACCCCCAATGCCAACGGCCAGGCCGCATGAAACCCACCAGACATGGCACGCGCAATGATCGCCACCCAAACGGGACCCGGCGTCAAAAACAAAACACCCACAGCGCAGGCGTAAAGAAATAATTCCCAAGCTGTCAGGGTCATCTAAATGCCTCATGTGTCCATTTTACATGCAAGCGATCCGCATCACGCCACAATGCGGCACGTTCTTTGTCGCTGGCCGTTGCCTGCAACCATGTCCTTGCAGACGTCTCTTCGCCTTCGACCAGATCAGATAATGTAGCAGGAACCTGAGCAGTGAAGGCACGCTCCTTGACCTGTTTTTTCTGCTCGGTCAGGTCCGCAAGATCTGCAGAAACCGCCGGCGACAAATCGCACCCGGCCACCAATACATCCATATTCATCGGTGCGACAGCTTGTGCATGCAAGCGCATCCATCGCAAAGCAAGCGTTGGGCGTAGAATATAGAAGTAGCGTTTAAGACGAATCTCACCGTCTGGACCATAAAGGCGGCTTTGCTGGCGTTGCATCAATGACAGGTAATGCCAGGTCACCGAACGCCGATCCAGCGCAGCACGGCAAAATTCGGTCAAATCCTGCACCGCCTCAGGTATGGCGCTGTAAACAATCGGAGACTGCAGCCATTCAGGAATCACGGCGTTTGACCCCATGATGAGTTGCAAAGTCTTTGCCAGTTCCCAACCAGAAATATCCAATTCATCATCAATCGGGCGTTCAACCACATCGCGTTTCTTTTGCAACGATAGGTGCCATTCCAGCGGACGCGCGTACACAAACCGCACATCATAGTCACTGTCAGGGCTATGGAACCCCCAAGCACGGGAACCAGATTCGATGGCAAATAGAACCCGAATGTTTTCCTCGGCCTCAATGTCTTTGATTCGCGCCTGGATCAAAGCTTTCATATCGCTGGAAACAGCATCAGACGACATTGGCATAACTTGTTCCATTCTCCTCGCCAACACTCAGGCGCATGGCGTCCTGATTAAGGCTGTCAAAAAGTTCGACACCAGTGCCGGTCATAAAAGCCTGCGCACCAAGGGCGGTTATTTCAGAATAAAGAGCCGCGCGGCGGCTGGCGTCAAGGTGGGCCGCGACTTCATCCAGCAGCAAAATAGGCGGTGCGCCAAAAGAATGGGCAAGCGCCCGGCCATTCGCCAGAATCAGCGAAATAAGCAGCGCTTTTTGTTCTCCGGTTGAACATTCCTTCGCAGCCACAGCTTTTGCCGTGAAGACCGCCGATAGATCCGCGCGATGCGGACCAACCAAGGTGCGGCCAGCCGCAAGATCCCGGGGACGAGACGCGGCAAGAGCATCAGCAAGGGCATCCTTACTCTGCGCCATTTCGATGCCATCAGGCATGATGATATTAAGATCGGAACGGGGGAATTCAGTTTCGGCCCCATCCTGTGCCAGCGCAATAGCCGCGATCGTTTCTGCGCGCGCAGACTGGATCATTGCGCCAGCTTCTGCCATTTGAATCTCAAGCGCGCGATACCAGTGCGGATCACGCACCTGATCTTTCAGCAATCGATTGCGTTCACGCATCGCTTTTTCATAGGTCAGGGTATTCTGCGCATGCCCAGGATCAAAACTAAGAACCATGCGGTCCAGGAACCGCCGCCGCCCATCAGCCCCTTCCAACCAGAGCCGATCCATCGACGGCACAAGCCAAAGAACCCGCGCAATTTTGCCCAGGGCCACCTGACTGGCAGCCTTGCCGTCAATGCGCACGTTGCGCCCTTGCCCGCCTTCAAGCCAGGTTTCGATTTCATGCGTTTGCGAAAGGCTTTGAAGTTCTGCCGCGATCTTCCAGCCCAGTTTTTCAGGCTTGCGGATCATGTCATCGCTGGCCGCACGGCGCAAACCACGCCCGGGCGACAACATGGAAATCGCTTCGATGATATTGGTTTTTCCCGCACCATTGGGCCCGTAAATCGCCACAGGCCCGGGGGCGCAGTCAATATTCAGCGCTTTGTGAGAGCGGAAATGCGAAAGCCGAAGCTTTCGCAGAGCAAGCTGTGTCACACGCGCATTGGCATCACGACGTAGATGGCGGAGGTGTCATTGCCTTCGCGCATCAGGGTCGGGTCACCGGCAGAATTGAACATAAATACCGCGTTTTCGCGATCCACCTGATTGGCAATTTCCAGCAGGTATTTGGCGTTAAAACCAATTTCCAGGCGTTCGTCACCATAGGCCACCGCCAGTTCTTCTTCCGCAGCACCGCTGTCAGGCGCATTCACAGAAAGAACCAGGCGATCTTCGTCCAGCGCCAGTTTTACAGCACGGGAACGTTCGGAAGAAACGGTTGCCACACGGTCAACAGCTTTGGCAAAATCTTTGGCGTCCACTTCCAGCTTGCGGGTGTTGCCCTGTGGAATCACACGGGTGTAATCCGGGAATGTGCCGTCGATCACCTTAGATGTCAGCGTAATATCAGGCGTTGCGAAACGCACTTTGGTTTCGGACACGGACACAGCGATCTGCATGTCATCATCATCCAGAAGCTTGCGCAATTCGCCCACGGTTTTGCGGGGCACGATCACGCCAGGCATGCCTTCAGCACCTTCCGGCATCGCGCTGTCGATCCGCGCGAGACGGTGACCGTCTGTTGCAACACAACGCAGCATTTTTCCATCTTCGGCATCAGCGATATGCATATAAACACCGTTCAGATAATAACGGGTTTCTTCCGTGGAAATCGCGAATTTGGACTTATCAAACAGGCGGCGCAGATCAGATGCTTTTGCCGCAAAATTCGCAGTGTATTCGGATGTTGCCATCACAGGGAAATCTTCGCGCGGCAAAGTCGCCAGAGAGAAGTTCGAACGACCTGCTTCAACTGTGATACGGCCAGCAGCCCCATCTTCCGTCAATGTCACAAGCGCACCATCCGGCAATTTGCGTACAATTTCATGCAGGGTCACCGCAGAAACTGTGGTCGCGCCAGCACGTTCGACCTGTGCAACGGTCTTATCAACAACTTCGATATCAAGATCCGTCGCGCGAAAACTTGCGTGTTCGCCTTCCGCTTCGATCAGCACATTCGCCAGGATCGGAATGGTATTGCGTCTCTCAACAACGGATTGTGCCTGCGACACTGCTTTCAGAAGGGCTGCACGCTCGATGCTGAGTTTCATTCCGTTGCTCCTTGTTAATCGGGTAAACCCGCCGGGACGCCAAATGTAGCGCATCCGTGCGGCCCGTTAAATCGTTTTTTCGGAATGTCCAATGGAATGGCCGGGGCGTCAAGGCCCCAGCCCGATTTCAAGCATGATTATCGCGATAAATCAGGCTTCGAGCGCCCGGCGCAACAGTTCTAGATCATCCTCAAGTTGAGAATCTGACACGCGCAGCTCTTCGATGCGTTTTACGCCATGCATAACCGTGGTGTGGTCACGCCCACCGAACCGCCGCCCAATGTCGGGAAGAGAACGCGTGGTCAGCTGTTTTGCGAGGTACATCGCGACCTGACGCGGGCGTGCAATCGTACGCACACGTCGCGGACCGATCATTTCGGACAGGCGAATATTATAGTGTTCGCTGACTTTGCGCTGAATTTCATCCACCGTGATTTTGCGATCAGAAGACCGCAAAACATCCGCCAGACAATCCTGTGCCAGTTCAAGCGTTACTTCGCGCCCGACCAGAGACCCAAATGCAAACAAACGGGTCAAAGCACCTTCCAGAACACGCACGTTGGTCGAAATACGATGCGCTAGGAATTCAAGCACACCATCTGCAATCACCAGTGACGGATCCTTGATCAGATGCTGTTCGACCTTGTGCTGCAGGATACCCAGACGCAGTTCGTAATCGGTTGGATGCAGATCCACGACCAGGCCGCTTTGCAACCGTGAACGAATACGATCTTCCAGTTCTTTGATCTCACCCGGGGCGCGATCTGCAGAAATGATGATCTGCTTATTCTGGTCAACCAATGCGTTGAACGTATGGAAGAATTCTTCCTGTGTTGACCCTTTACCCGCGATGAACTGCACGTCATCCACCATCAGGATATCAACAGCACGGAACAGCTGTTTGAAATCCATCATCTTTTTATCGCGCAAGGCCTGAACGAATTTATACATGAACTGTTCAGCAGACAGATAAACAACGTTCAGATCGGGGCGCTGTGTGCGCAATTGGTTCGCGATCGCATGCATCAGGTGGGTTTTACCCAGCCCAACGCCACCGTATAAAAACAGCGGATTAAACGCGACTTCGCCACCTTCAGCCACGCGGCGTGCGGCAGCATGCGCCAATTCGTTCGGCTTACCGACAACAAAGCTGTCAAAAGTGAAACGCGCATCCAAAGGCGCACCAGGCACCGCGACATCTGTAGGTTTTACAGGCGACACCGACGCTTTGGACGCAGGGGCAGCCATTGTTTTTTTACGTGGTGCGGCCTGAGGCGCGCGTCCACCACCTGGAGCAACAGAAAACTCCAGACGGCTGACCGTTTCACCACTGCTTTTCAGCAGATGAACAATGTCATCGCCAAAATTGCGGGAAACCCAGTTTCCCATAAAGTTAGTAGGTACGCGAAATACAGCAACACCGTTATCCAGATCAGAGAGCTCGAGTGGCTCGATCCAGTTCACATAGTTGCTCTTGCCGACAGTGGCTTCGAGACCTTCCCTGATTTGGACCCAGGCTTGGTTGATCATTTTATTATAACCCGTTTCGTCAACATCCACATTATGACTGACGCCACGCCAGCCCTCTCAACTTCCAGCCATTCAGCTGGCCCCTCTGTCCCTTTCGATCCAAGTCACCTTCAAACCCTTCGGCTATATTGATGCACTGCACCGGCCTCCCACAGCCAGACAACACATCAGCCACCGCATGCGCGGCATGAAGCGAACGCACACCGGAACGACAGAGAAAAAGCAACTTATCGGGGATATCCCCATTTAGCGCTTTTAACACTTCCGCTCCGAACTGCGGATTTGCAGACATATGTGGATAGCTCGCCCATTCGACAAAAATAGTCTCCTGGTTCAGCTCTCCGATGTCAGGAACGCCAACAAATCCCCATTCGGCGCGCGTCCTGACGTCAATAAGTCTCGTGGTTGGTTCCCGTTCCAGAATGTCCCATGCTTCTTGTGGTGACACTTCTGAAATTGCCGGAAACGCCGAGAGGCCCATTGCATGTCCCCTAAGGTTACGTGAATCGCAGGAACAACCTAGCAAGCCCCCCGCAAGGCGTACAACAGAACTTCACGCTTGACTCATACTTTGTAAAAACGAATCCAGAGGTGTTTGGAAAATTCATTTAAATTCAGATGCTTGACTTAAAATAGCCATCTCAAAAGTAAAAAACGGCGTGTCCGAAAGAACACGCCGTTTTTTTGAATTTCAGTCTGCTGAAAGGCTTAGCCCAGAGCTTTAACCCGTGCGGACAGACGGGACATTTTGCGAGAAGCCGTGTTCTTATGCAGAACGCCTTTGGTCACGCCGCGCATCAATTCTGGCTGAACAGCTTTCAGTGCTGCAACAGATGCGTCTTTGTCGCCGGAAGCAATCGCTTCTTCAGCTTTACGCAGATATGTACGGATACGTGAACGACGTGCTTTGTTTACTGCGAAGCGACGTTCGTTCTGACGGGCGCGTTTTTTAGCCTGAGGCGTATTTGCCATGTTTTCAGTTCCTTCTGCCGGACAGTCCGGGCATTGAATTCTATTCCGCGCAGCAGGTCCGACCGGGTTCTGAACCGGTGATTCTGGCCAGAGCGGGCCTCACGCGCATGTATAACGGCGGTCTTTAGGGTATTTTCGTCAAAAGGGAAACCCCAAAACGCCTTAAATCGTGACCCGCGTACAATCGCAGGTCACGAATCTGATCATTTATCGCGGAATTGCGCCTGACGCTTATCCAGGAAGGCGCTCATGCCTTCTTTCTGATCCTCAGATGCAAACAGCGAATGGAAAGCGCGACGTTCAAACAGCAAACCTTCGGACAGGGTGGTTTCCCAGGCGCGGTTCACCGTTTCTTTGACAACCATAGATGTCAGCATAGATTTTTCGGCGATTTTATGCGCAGCGCTCATGGCTTCTTCCATCAGCTTTTTCGCGGGCACAACACGTGAAACAAGACCGGAACGTTCTGCCTCTTCTGCGTCCATAAATCGGCCCGTCAAATGCATATCCATGGATTTGGATTTTCCGACATAACGTGACAACCGCTGGGTGCCGCCAATACCAGCCACAACACCAAGGTTGATTTCAGGTTGGCCGAATTTTGCAGTATCCGAGGCAATGATGAAATCGCACATCATCGCCAATTCACAGCCACCACCCAGCGCATAGCCAGACACAGCCGCAATAATGGGCTTGCGGGATTTCACCAGCTGATCAGTTTCAGGACCAAAAAGATCGCTCATGTATACATCAACGAAAGTTTTTTCTGACATCTCTTTGATGTCGGCCCCCGCAGCAAAGGCTTTTTCCGAACCTGTCAGAATAACGCAGCGCACTTTGTCATTCTCTTCCGCTGCTTTTACAGCATCTGCCAGTTCCGTCAGCAAGGTGCTGTTCAGGGCGTTCAACGCATCCGGGCGATTCAGCCGGATGGTTTTAATGTGGTCTTCAATTTCGACGATCAGCGTCTCATAGGCCATGGGTTTACCATCTGTTACCTCAGTTCAATGCGCAGCCTTACCAAACCTCTGCCGTGGATCAAGCTATCTTTGGCATTGCGCGCAAAAGAAAGATGAGCGTCCAGACTGTGTGATTCGCGTTATCTTGCCACCACATTCGGGCGTCTGGCAGGGTTCGTTTTCGCGCCCGTAAACCTTGAATGAGTGTTGAAAATAACCCAGTTCACCATCAGCTTGGCGGTAGTCTTTAAGAGAAGACCCGCCAGCCTCAATTGCCTCTGCCAGCACCTCTCGGATTGCTGGGACCATCTGCCCAATTTCCGTTGCGTTAATTTTTCCAACCGGTCGTTTTGGGGAAATCCCAATGCGATTCAGAACCTCACACACATAAATATTCCCGAGTCCCGCAACATTTTTTTGATCAAGAAGTGCCGATTTCACCGGCGTCTTGCGCCCCTTAAACCGATCCTTCAGCAAATCTTCGTGAAAATCATTCCCCAGCGGTTCCGGTCCAAGCCCCACCAGCATCTTGTGTTGATCCACGTCCCCGGTTGGCGCAAGATCCATCGCTCCGAAACGCCGCGCATCATTAAACGTCACACGCCCCCCGCCAGACATATGCAGAACGACGTGGTCGTGTTTTTGTTCTTCCTGATGTTCATGAAAGAAATCGCCAATCTTCACGCCAGACACCTGCATCCGCCCGGACATGCCCAGATGAATGATCAGGGTCTCATCTGTATCAAGATCCGCCAAAATATATTTGGACCGCCTGCGCAGAGCATTCACCCGCGCCCCCGACAGCCGCCCAGCCATGTTTTCAGGAAACTTCCAGCGCAGGCCGTCCCGGCGCACCTCAGCCTGTTCAATCACTTCGCCTTCCATCGCGGGCAACAGCCCCCGACGCACGGTTTCAACTTCGGGCAATTCGGGCATATTTCATCCTGTGTAAAAGCAGCGCATTGTATGCAGGGTTCAGGCCTTATATGAGGGTGTGAACAGATGGACGACAAGCCCAGGATTAGACCCATGACTGATAAAACCACACATTTCGGATTTCAGACCGTAAACGAAGCCGAAAAGGCCGGGATGGTGCATGGGGTGTTTACCAATGTGGCCTCCAAGTACGATGTCATGAACGACGCCATGTCCATGGGCATTCACCGGGTCTGGAAAGATGCGATGATGGATTGGCTTGCCCCCCGTCCCGGGCAGCGTCTGCTGGATGTCGCAGGCGGAACTGGTGACATTTCCTTCCGCTTTCTGAAACGCGCGGGTCATGGGCACGCGACCGTTTGCGATATGACGGAAAGTATGTTGGTGGAAGGCAGCCGCCGCGCCGAAGCAGGCACCATGTCAGACAGTCTGGATTGGGTTGTCGGTGATGCCATGGCCTTGCCTTTTGAAAGCAACACCTTTGACGTCTACACGATTTCCTTTGGTATCCGGAACGTCACCCGCATTCCGGACGCCCTGCGCGAAGCTTACCGTGTTTTGCGTCCAGGGGGCCGGCTGATGGTGCTGGAATTCAGCCAGATCCCAAATGACATGATGCAAAAAGCCTATGATCTTTATTCCTTTAACGTGATCCCCAAGATGGGTCAGGTCATTGCCGGAGATGCCGACAGCTATCAATACCTTGTTGAATCTATACGAAAGTTCCCTCAACAAGATGTGTTTGCAGATATGATCAAAGACGCTGGGTTTGATCAGGTCAAATACCGCAACCTGTCCTTGGGCATCGCAGCCCTGCATTCTGGCTGGAAAATTTAAATGCGTGGCCCCCATAACATCTGGCGTCTGATCCGTACCGGTGCCACCCTAGAACGCACCGGCGCCATGCCCGTTGTTCTGGACGCGATGGATGCGCCTACCCCTCTGCGTATCGTGGCACGCGCCTTTGCCTGGCCCGTACAATGGCTGGGCGTCAAGGGTGATCCGGATATGCCGCCTGTCACCCGTGCCCTTACCGCGCTTGGTCCGGCTTACATCAAGTTCGGACAGGTGCTATCCACCCGTCCGGATGTTGTTGGGGATGAACTGGCGACTCAGTTGCGCGTTCTGCAGGATCAATTGCCTGCCTTTTCCTCTGACATTGCCCGCCAATGTATTGAAGATGAACTGGGCCGGTCAGTCGATGACGTGTTTTCTGAATTCAGCGAACCCGTCGCGGCCGCCTCAATTGCCCAGGTGCATAAGGCACGGCTGCGCGAGAACGATGAATACGTTGCGGTCAAAGTGCTGCGCCCCGATGTGGAACGCGCCTTCCGAAAAGATATCGACGCCTTCTATTTCGCAGCCTCCGTGGTAGAAATGCTGTCCCCAGCATCCCGCCGCCTGCACCCCGAAGAAGTCATCAAACATTTCGAAGGTGTGGTTCTGGGGGAACTTGATCTACGTCTTGAAAGTGCTTCCGCCTCAGAGTTTCTGGCCAACACCCAAGGCGACGAAGGTTTTCAGGTGCCCGGCATTCGCTGGAACCTGTCTGGCCGCCGGGTGATGACACTTGACTGGGTTGAAGGCGCGGGCATGGGCGACAATGACGCCCTTGATGCCGCCGGGCATGACCGTTCCGCCCTTGCCGCACGCGTGTTGCAACTGTTTCTATCCCACGCTTTGCGCGATGGATTCTTCCATGCAGACATGCACCAGGGAAACCTGAAGGTCGCGGCAAATGGTGATGTGGTGGCTTATGATTTTGGCATCATGGGCCAGATCGATGAATATACCCGCCGTGTCTATGCCGAGATCCTGTATGGTTTCATCAAACGCGATTATCGACGCGTGGCCGAAGTGCATTTTGAAGCAGGCTATGTGCCGGCGGATCAGGATGTCGATGAATTCGCGCGTGCATTGCGTGCCGTTGGCGAACCCATCTTTGGCGTGGACGCCAGCGGTATTTCGATGGGATCCCTTCTCAGCTATCTATTTGAGGTAACTGAACGTTTCGGCATGGAAACGCGAATGGAACTGATCCTTCTCCAGCGCACCATGGTTGTCGTAGAAGGCGTTGCACGTTCACTTGATCCGCAAATGAATATCTGGGACGTAGCGAAACCCATTGTTGAAAACTACATCAAGGACAGTATTGGCCCGCGTGCGGTTATTGGCGATCTGATCCGCACGGCGAAAGTTCTGGGCCGATTTGGCCCTCGCCTGCCACAAATCGCCGAAGCAGCCCTGATGCAATACAATCAGACACCGCCACCTGCCCCACAATCACGCCCTTGGCGCTGGATTGCCGGTCTTATAGGTGCAGCCGCCTTGGTATCCCTAGGATACGCCTTGGCGATCTGGCTAAATTAGTTGGGACTGCGTAGAGCTGACACCGCATCGGTACTGACCTGCGCGCCCCCCTTCAAAACGGCCACTGAATGGCCATCAACTCCGCGTACTTCAACGACTTCGGCATATACTTCTGCGGGTGTTTCAATCAGGGACTGTCCATTGTTGAAACTTTCGACCGAAAACGAATAAATTCCATTCGGCAAAGGCGTGCCATCCGTTGCGACCCCAGCCCAATCAAAGCTTTCCGTAGACTTCGGGATTTGCTCACGCTGTACAACATTGCCCTCCTCATCCCGTACCACAAGTTCAACTTTATCCGCCCCAACCGCAGGATTTGGAGAGATTTCAATCGGTGATCCATCAAACTGTACAGGCGCTGCCGCCCGGGCTTCCATACCAATCCAACTGGCCATCTGCGATAGCCCCATTGAGCCGAATTGCGTCCCCAGCGCTTTTAAAAGATCATTGGTTTGCACCTGTTGTTCCACACTTGAAAACGTCGCCAATTGCACCGCGTAATCTTCAGATTCTATCGGGTTCAACGGATCTTGGTTCTGAATCTGAGCCGTCAACATTTTTAAAAACGTATCAAAATCCGAACTGATCGCGGCGTTGCTACTGGTCTCCGCTGGTGGGGCTTGGGTTTGCCCACCCGACGCGCCGTTTGTCTGCGTTACTTGCATGTTTCTCTCCTTCTAAAGCCGTAAATCAAGCCCGGTCGACTGTTGGGCATCCAGTGAAATTCTGACCGGTGGCCTTGCACTGGTTTCTGTTTCAATCGGTGAACCGGGTGTAGCGGCCTCTGCCAAGCCCCCTTCTGAAGATCCATCTGGAGACGCCGACGGGTTACCAAACGCGGAAAAATCCATGTTGATTTCCGAAAAACCTATGTCGCCGAAATCCTGTAGCAAGGCGTCAATATTGCGACGCATCAAAGCCAGTGTTTCCCCGCGCTCTGCCGCAAGTGACACGGTCAGAACCCCGTCCTGCATGGTGAAATTCATGCGTACACGCCCCAGTTCTTCAGGGGAAAGTGTCAGTTCAACAGGCCCGTCGCCATTTCGCGCGGCAACTTCCATCAATTGCCGAGAAATATGCGTAAATCTTGCAAGTTCAGCCGTCTGCCCTGGGAATCCGGGTGTCGCAGGCTGCGCACGCGAAGGCGATTGCCCCTCAGAAACTGAAGCTGCAATCGGCAATTCGTCGGGGGACGTTTCAGGAATTGAATGTATTGGTCCATCGAAAGCCTGTGTTATTGAAATCGGTGGCGCAATAGCCTCTGTGGTGGTCTTAGGCACATTTAGATCAACTGATTGTTTAGGAGGCGGCATTATCTCTTCCCTAACCTGCGAGATATGCACGACCTCAGAACGCATCGAATTGTGCGCCTGCGGGGCGGATTCGACCGGAAGTACCGGTGGTTTCACCTGATCAATCGGAACACCGAGCTGAGTGCCCATGACATCGTTCTTAGATCCGGTGACGCGCGCCACCTGATCGATACGTTCCGGTTTTTCCACCACCGAAGGATCAGCTTGCAGAACATGACCCGCTGTTGAAGACCCCCTAGCTTTACTTGTTTCCGAACGTCTTACTGGTTCAAGGGGCAAAGACGTTTGTCTTTCAACATCGCCAAGTTTTGCAGAAACTTCTGGCATGGGCTGGTCAGTAACATCACCAATAGCCTTTTCTTGCGGCACATGGCTGAATGTCTGCATGTCCGGCTTGGATCGCGGTAATTCAGTTGAAACCGGTACGTGATTAACCGCTTCAACGGTTTTAGACACATGACCATTCTGCTGCGGCCCTTCAGTGGGAAAAACCATAGTGTCGCGACCATCACCGTAGGGCTGCATTGATCTGGTTTGCGGTGCCGCTGCCCCTTCAGATAGCGTATTAGGGCCCATTCCTTCCCGTTGTGTCGCGGCCTGCACCAGGTTTTGTTCCGGTGTTTCATTTATTACGCTGCGATCCGGTATGTTGGCCTCAGCTACATTGGCCAATGGAAATGGTTGATCTGCCCCTTGAACAGTCTGCGCAGGAATGAATGGAAACGATGAAGTGCGAACCAACTTTGCATCATTGGTTACATTTTCTGCGCGGATATCTGGTTCCAGTGTCGGGGTCTCGGTGTTCTCTGGCGCATCCACCTCAGACTTCGGATCTGGTGCACGAACGTCAACACCTGCCGGATAGGTCATCATCCTAGGTAAATCCGGATGATTTAAATTTTTTGGCGTCTCGCGCCCCCCATCGTCCGCCAGAACCATGGCGAAGGTCACATCGTCTTCAACCTCTGCTTCGATTTCTCCATCTACGCCCATCATAGGCGTCGCCATCCCATCTCCAGAAGTCTGGGAAGGAACGATTTTAAATACTGTATCTGTTGTTACTGCGTTCTGCATAAATCACCCGGATTGATTCCGTCGCAGTTTTATCACCCGGTGCCAGTTACTAATTTCTTTACCAAACCAGGATAAAACCAAAAAATAGGATCAATTAGAAAGAACTTCTGATGACTGAGATCACATCTGTCACACCCAACGTTTCCGGGACAAAGACAACACAACCTTCTGTTCCTGCGCGAGGGGCGGAAGATCAGCGTTTGTGGGAAGTCGCGCAAGCACTTGAAGCTAGTTTTCTGTCTGAAATGCTAAAAGGCGCAGGGCTAGGGAAATCGCGTGAAAGCTTTGGTGGCGGCATCGGAGAAGATCAGTTTGGTTCGTTTCTACGTGATGCTCAGGCCAGCGAAATGGTCAAACGCGGCGGTATTGGCCTTGCCCAAAGCCTGTTTGAATCTCTAAAGGAGAGACAGAATGTCAGTTAATCCAACGATGTCATTGCAGAAAATTCGTGCGGCTCTTTTATCGGGGGACTTCAGTGACCTTGCTGATCTTGCAATGGAAACAGAGATATTCGCAGGGCATTTGGCCCGGTCACGCCCGGATCAACACCTGTTACGGGACATCAAAGATCTTGCCCGCCGCAACCTGCCTTTGCTTGAAGCCGCCAGAAAAGGGTTCGCGGATGCTATAGAACGCCGCCGTCAAATTGAAGACGTTGCCAGGGGTCTGAAAACATACAATCAATCCGGAAAATTTCGCCCCCACGGCGGAACAACAAGGTTGGAACAAAAAATCTGACCCCCCAGATAAGAAACGGCGCGAGGTTTCCCCCGCGCCGCCTTGTTCATTCATGTCTCTGACAATCAACTGCGTACAATATGCACAGATACAGTCGCATGACGCGCAACGCGGGCGGCGTTGGGGCCAAGCAGGTAATCTTTGAAATCTGGCTTATGCGCCCCGATCACGATCAGCTCACTTCCGGCCGCAACAGAGGTTTTCAGGATTTCTTCATAGGCTGTACCAACGGCCACCAGATGACGGACCTTCGCGTTCGCGTCTGCACCCAGCACATTCGTGCAAAGTGTATTCAGCGCCGCTTTGGCTTCTTCCATCGCTTGGTCAGTGTGGGTCTTGTCAAAGAACGCGCCCACGACACTCATGCCGAAGTCAGGGATGACAGTGATCACATCAAGTGTCGCGCCTTCCATAGCAGCCAGCTTTGCCGCCTTGTCCAGGACCACTGTATCCACAGCCGGAAGGCTGACGTCTACAGCGCAGAGTACGGAACCACTCATGCCAATTCTCCTTCTTTGCGGGAACGTGCAAGCTGCAGCATCCCAATGAGACCCAGCAGGATAAGCGCTGGAATGAACACCAGTTCTTTTGGCGACTGTTCTGCAGTGACTTTAGCAGATGCAACAGTCACGACTTCGTCACCGTAGAAATCAAAGCCGCCCAGTTTGGTCGAGAACGTTGTTTGCGGGAAAGGTTCTTCCAGCTGCACAGCATCACCGTCCACAACGGTTGCAAGACCAAAGGCTGCAAGACGTTCATCACCGGTTGGCTCCTCACCTACTGGCAGAACCAATGTTACGTCCTTGCTTTCGAGCGTGTCGAAATCAGGGCCGCGCACAACGATGCGAACTTCGTCACCCGGGTTTGCATCACCAAGTGCCTGCGCGAGATTGGCCGGTTCAACCACATTAAACGGAGGCTGAATGCGGTTCATCACATAGTCAGGACGGAAGAGCACAAACGCGATCGCCACAAGTGCAAGGCTTTCGTAGATCTTCGACTTGGTCAGCCACCAGCCCATTGTGCCCGCTGTGAACACAAGGATCGCGATGGTCGAGACAATGGCCACGATTATCCCCTGCGTCCAGGTCACATCAATCAACAAAAGATCCGTGTTGAAGATGAAGACGAACGGCAGTGCCACGGTGCGCAATGAATAGAAGAACGCCACGAAACCAGTCTTGATCGCATCACCACCGGACACCGCCGCCGCCGCAAAGCTGGCAAGCCCCACCGGAGGCGTCACATCCGCCATGATCCCAAAGTAGAACACAAAGAGGTGTACTGCGATCAGCGGCACGATCAGGTCGTTTTGCGCGCCAAGTTCCACAACAACACCCGCCATGAGAGAGCTCACAACAATGTAGTTTGCAGTGGTCGGCAGGCCCATACCCAGGATCAGGGACAGGATGCCAACCAATACCAGCATAGCAACGAGGTTGCCGCCAGAGAGGAACTCAACCAGATCCGCCATCACCTGACCAATACCTGTCAGGGTCACGGTGCCCACGATCACGCCAGCAGTCGCTGTTGCCAGCGCGATACCGATCATGTTGCGTGCGCCGTCGATCATTCCTTGCATCAGATCAACCAGGCCATCTTTGAAAGTATTCACAAAGTCATTCTGATTACGGAACATTGCCTTCAAGGGACGCTGAGTAAGCAACATCACAATCAAAAGCGTTGTAGCCCAGAAAGCTGACAATCCAGGAGATTTCTGCTCAACCATCAGGAACCAAACAAGAACCACGATAGGCAAAAGGAAATACAGACCTGTCTTATAGACCTCGCCAACAACTGGCAGTTTAATTTCTTCAGCATGCGGGTCGTCGGCTTCAAGATCGGGACTTTGCGATGCGAGATACAGTAATCCAAGATATGATGTGGCAATCAACCCGAGAATGATCGCAGTCGAAAGGCCAGAACCATCCGGGAAAATATCGCGAAGAACCTGCATGAATGAGTACAAAGCACCAAACAAGCTGCCAAACAGCCCAATGATGAATGCCCCCGTTGACGCAAACCAAGTGGCAATGTTGTCTTTCTCAAGCCCTACAGACCAACGTATCAGTAAAAGCGCAATCGCCGAAATCGCGAGATAAGAGAGTAACGCGGTCATACTTATGCCAAGTACGCTAGCAAACGCAGCCCCAAAGACAAGAGCACATGTCTTGCTGACAAGCCACATGATGCCGAATGACAAAATGAATGACAAAAGCATCTTCAGGAAACTTGTGTCACTTTCGCCAAGCGCAGGCATATTTTTCTTAACCGCTTCCAGGTGCACAATGTACACAAGCGCGATGTAGGAAATTGCCGCAGGCAGGAAAGCGTGGGTGATCACTTGGATGTATGGCGTGGAAGTATATTCAACCATCAAGAAGGCCGCAGCACCCATAACAGGTGGCATGATCTGACCGTTGACTGATGATGCAACTTCAACCGCACCGGCTTTCTCAGACGAGAACCCAACACGTTTCATCAGAGGGATGGTAAACGTACCTGTTGTCACAACATTGGCGATGGAGGAGCCGGAAATCAAACCGGTCGCCGCAGAACCCACAACAGCCGCTTTCGCCGGACCACCACGCAGGTGACCAAGGGCGCCAAAAGCCATCTTGATGAAATAGTTGCCCGCACCCGCTTTATCCAGCAATGCGCCGAACAAAACGAAGAGGAACACGAATTTGGTCGAAACACCCAACGCAATGCCGAACACACCCTCAGAGGTGATCCACATATGCGACATGGCTTTCTTCAGAGATGCGCCTTTCCACTGAATGACTTCTGGCACCCAGTCAGCGGAGCCGAAGAAAACATACATCAGGAAGATAGATGCCAAGGTCGCCATCGCAGGGCCAAGTGCGCGCCATGCGCCCATGAACAGGATGATCAGGCCTGCCAGCGCGAACAATTTGTCCATGTCATCAGCCAAGCCGCCTGCATCCACGATCTTTTGGTAAAAGAAGTAACCGTAAAGCGCGATCAGGCCTCCGGCAATTGCCAGGATCCAGTCGTAAAAAGGAATATAGTCGCGCGGGCTTTTCTTGGTCAGCGGATAGGCCAGAAACACCAAGAACAGCGCAAAGCTGAGGTGAAACAAGCGCGAGTTGTTAATGATAGATCCAGGCAGAATATAAGGTGCCCATGGGGAAGCCAGCAGGATCTGGAACAGGGACCAGACGATAGCGACAACCGCCATCATCGTGCCCACAGCCCCGACCGGGCTACGCGCGCCAGCGTCAGAAGATGCAACCAGTTCCTGGAGCTCTTCCTCGCTTAGGGCGCTGGAATTTTCGGTGTTTTGTGACATATGTCCCTCCCGGACATGCCGCGGTGTCAGATGCGGCCGGAATTTTTGGAAAACTTAATACGTCACCTGTGCGCCGTCTTATATGCGGATTTCATGCGTCAGGTGTAGAAAAGGGGGCAGTTTCCCGCCCCCAAATACTCAGATCAGATCCGGTCGATTACTCGATCCAGCCCTGCTCACGGTAGAATTTTGCAGCGCCATCATGCAGAGGAGCAGACAGACCAGCGGTCGCCATTTCTTCTGGTGTCAGGTTTGCAAATGCTGGGTGCAGACCTTTGAAGTCATCAAAGTTGTTGAAGATTGAAGATACGAGAGCGTAAACAACATCTTCGGAAACATTTGTGGAAGACACGAAAGTCGCGCCAACACCAAAGGTGCCTACGTCAGAATCGTTACCACGGTACATGCCACCTGGAACGGTTGCAGTACGGTAGTAAGCGTTGTCGTTGATCAGACCGTCAACAGCTTCGCCAGATACTTCAACAATCACAGAATCACATGCTGTGGTTGCTTCCTGGATGGTGCCGGAAGGGTGACCAACAGTGAAGACCATCGCATCGATTTGGTTGTCGCAAAGCGCTGCAGACTGCTCAGCAGGCTTCAGTTCAGTTGCCAGAGCGAAATCGTCAGTGGTCATGCCAGACGCTTCCATCAGAACTTCCATGGTGCCACGTGCGCCGGAACCTGGGTTACCGATGTTTACGCGCTTGCCTGCAAGGTCAGCGAAAGTTGTGATGCCTGAATCGGCACGTGCAACAACTGTGAAGGGTTCTGGGTGTACAGAGAATACTGCACGCAGATCTTCGAATGCACCAGCGTCTTCGAACTTAGAAGTGCCGTGGTAAGCGTGGTGCTGCCAGTCAGACTGTGCAACGCCGAATTCCAGCTCGCCTTCGCGAATGGTGTTGATGTTGTAAACAGAACCACCAGTGGATTCTACGGAACAACGTACACCGTGGTCACGACGGCCTTTGTTTACCAGACGGCAGATCGCGCCACCCGTTGGGTAATAAACGCCGGTAACACCGCCGGTGCCGATTGTGATGAATTGCTGGTCCTGAGCCATAGCGCCACCTGTTGCCAGTGTCGCAGCGGTCGCCAGACCGAACATAAATTTCATCGATGTCATATGATAACTCCCTATACATATTAATAGCCGAAAGAAGGGTCTTCGCCCCCCTGAGCTTTGCATAAGGTGTCCGACAGTCACGGGATTGTCATGCAAAAACTAATGTTTTTTTTGCTTTGTCCAATATGCATCCACATCACTACGAAGATCTTCGTAGGATTCGATACGTTTTTCAGCCTCTTTACCGCCGCGTTTCACCAGCAGCGCGAGTATATTTTCAATCACAGCCATCGCCCCCGAATAGCAGGCAAAGAAATGCGTTGTGATGGTCGAAACCACCAAAACTTCTTCCGGGTTCAGTTCCGATGCGATGACCTCTGAATCCGAAATCATGATCAGTTTAATGCCGCGCGATTTGGCAAACTGGCAGGCGTGAATTGTTTCCTTTGAATAGGGCGTGACGGTAATCACGATCAGGATATCTTCTTCGTTGGCATAGTTCAGTTCATCGATAGAACTGTTCATATGCCTTGGAATTAACTGCAATGATGGCAATGCCATACGTCCAACATAGTGAAAATAGTAGGCCAGTCCGTAACTGGCACGCACGCCCGTCAGATAGACATTGCGCGCGTTGAACATCAGATCAACAACCCGCTGTAGCTTTTCCGGGGCCAATTGATGCAGCGAACGCTGTGTGATCGCCAACGAATTTAGGGTCGCTTCCACCTGTGTTTGTCCCGTTTCAGGATGCTCCGCGACGGCTTCAAGCCATTCCATATTATCGGCCAATTCAGACCCGGAAACCAGGGCCGTGCGGAACGGCGCACGCAAATCTTCAAAGCCTTCAAATCCCAGGTGCTGTGCCATGCGCACAAGCGTATACGTGCTGACCCCCGCCTTGCGCGCCGTTTCGCGAATTGGATCAAGTCCAAAGTCCCCAGGGTTGTCCACGATGTATTTTGCTACAACTCTCAGCCGGGGGGAGAACCCCTCAAAATCCGCCTTAAGCTTTGAAATCATTTTGATTTTAACGGTGGGATCCATCAAGAACGCCTTTTGATTCGCCACAAAAACCATAACATTTGTTATTTCGGGCGTCGATTGACTAATTCTGGGATTTCCTCAGTCTTGCGCGCAAATCACACAACCCCCGACTAAGGCCCGATCCATGTCAAACCTTCTCCCCTCCCACGCTTCTGTTGTCGTCATTGGCGGTGGAATCATGGGGTGCTCTACGCTCTACCACCTGGCAAAAATGGGTGTGTCTGATGCGATCCTGCTGGAACGCAACAAACTGACCAGCGGCACAACATGGCATTCCGCCGCCCAGGTGCGCGCCTTGCGCCATTCCAAGAACCTGACACGGATGATCCAATATTCGGTCGATCTATATAGTCAATTGGAACAGGAAACTGGTCAAAATGTTGGCTGGATCCAGAAGGGGTCGTTATCAATCGCAACCACCCCTGATCGTTTGACCCATGTGAAACGTCAGGAAGCCCTGGCCCACGCATATGGGATTGACGCCACATCCATCAGCGCGGCTGAGGCCAAGGAACGCTGGCCCTTGATGAATGCCGACGATGTCTTGGGCGCCGTATGGTCGCCTGATGATGGGCGTGTGTCCCCGTCTGATGTCTGTGCGGCTTTGGTGAAAGGCGCCAAAAATCGCGGCGCAAAGATCTTTGAGAACACAGGCGTTACCGGCATCCTGACCAAAAACGGCAAGATCACCGGCGTCGAAACCAGCCAAGGCACCGTGATGTGTGATGCAATCGCGATCTGTGCAGGCCTGTGGTCACGTGAAGTGGCGGGCATGGCAAAGGCCGAAGCGCCATTGCAACCCTGTGAACATTTCTACCTTCTGACCAAACCCATCGACGGCATCACCGGTAATATGCCAACCCTGTCTGACCACGACAACCACCTCTATATTCGCGATGACAGTGGCGGCTTGCTGGTCGGCTGTTTTGAACCCATGGGCAAGGCAATTGATCCAGCTCTGTTGGACGAAACGTTTGAGTTCGGCCTGCTGGCGGAAGATTGGGATCACTTTGAACCCATGATGATGAACGCCCTGCATCGCCTGCCCGCCCTTGAAACGGCTGAGGTCAAAATGCTGCTGAACGGCCCCGAAAGTTTCACCCCTGATGGCACGTTCATGTTGGGCGAGGCAGCCGAAACCAAAGGCTTGTTCTATGGCTGCGGCATGAATTCTGTTGGAATTGCGTCTGGTGGTGGTGCGGGGATGAACCTTGCCCATTGCATTGTGCACGGCCACACGGCCTATGACCTTGGTGAAACCGACGCCAAGCGCTTTGCACCTGTGTACAACCGCATTGAACACCTCATGGCCCGCGCGCCTGAGATCCTCGGCACACATTACGAGATCGCCTATCCGGGTCGCCAGTTGAAAACTGCACGTGACTTAAAACGCCTGCCATTGGACGCGCAATATCGCAAAGCTGGCGCTGTCATGGGACAAACCTATGGCTGGGAACGCCCGCAGTATTTCGGAGCAACCCAAGCCCCCACGATGACCTTTGGCAAACCCGATTGGTTTGAAAACGTGAAGCATGAGGTCATGGCCGCCCATGAAAAAGCCGCGATCTTTGACGCATCCCCTTTCGGCAAGATCGAAATCCATGGCCCTGATGCGGAAGCCTTCCTGCAATATGTCTGCGCAGGCAACATGGGCAAAGCGCCGGGTTCTGTCATATACACAGCTGTCCTCAACAGCCGTGGCACCTATGAAAGCGACATCACCGCACAACGCATTGCGCCCGATCACTACCGCCTGTTCGTCGGCACCAATGCGATCAAACGTGATCTGTCTTGGTTCACGCGACATTCTGACGGTTATGATGTGACCCTGATCGACAGCACCGAAGATTATGCCGTGCTTGGGCTGATGGGCCCGGAAGCCGCGCGTATCGCAGCTGAGGTTGGCGCGCCTGAACTCAATGACATCGGATATTTCAAAGTTGGCCCCGCCCATATCGCGGGCAAACATGTCCGTGCTATGCGCATGTCTTATGTCGGCGAAGCAGGCTGGGAGATCACCTGCAAGACAGAAAACGTCGGCGTGATTTATGAAGCTTTGACCAAAGCGGGCGCAACGCCTGCTGGTCTATATGCGCAAACCTCAATGCGGGTCGAAAAGGGCTTCTGTGCGATGGGGCATGAGCTGGATGGCGACACCACCCCCGTTGAAACACGCATGGATGGCATGTGCAAAAAGACAATCGATTACATCGGGAAAACCGCTGTGGATCAACGCCGTCAGGACGGGGCGCAAGCGCGTGTCATCACCCTTGTGCTTGAAGATGAAACCGCCGTGCCCCTTGGACATGAACCGATTTATCTGAACGGCGAAATCATTGGCCACACCACCACAGCAACATTTGGATATCGCATCGGCAAGCCTGTGGCGCTTGGCTATGTGCATATCGATCAGCCGGATGGCGTTGAAGTTGAACTCGATATTGCCCGCGAAATGTACAAAGGCCGCCTAAAGATTGGCCCCGCCTTTGATCCCAAAGGCAAACGGATGCGCGGAGTATAATATGTCACGTGAATTCACAGTTACCGTCGCACCAAATGGGGCGCGCCGCACGAAAAAAGATCACCCGGCTTTGCCTATGACCACGGCAGAGATTGCTGAAACAGCAAGGCTTTGCTTTGCAGCCGGTGCAGGCGAAATTCACCTGCATGTGCGCGATGATGATGGGCGGCATTCATTGGATACGGGCCGCTACCAGGATGCAATGGCCGCAGTTGCGCAAAGCGCGCCGGGGATGGCGATTCAAATCACCACAGAAACCGCCGGTATCTATGACGTCACCGCGCAATTTAACTGCCTGCAACAGCTAACCCCTGCTGCGGCCAGCGTATCCGTTCGGGAAATGGCACGTGACGAAGATACAGCACGCAGACTTTATCGGTTCGCACACGAAGCAGGCACGAAACTGCAGCATATCCTGTATAATAAAGATGATATCGCGCAGCTGGCACATTGGATGGATCAGGGCGTTGTACCTTCGGACATGGGTACAGCAATCTTTGTTCTGGGCCAGTATATTCCTGCCGTACATGCCACCCCGGCTGACCTTGATGTGTTCCTGACTGCCAGTCATGCATTGGATCTAGACTGGACCATCTGCGCCTTCGGTCCGAACGAACTCGCCTGCGCCCGTGCTGCCCTGCAAACCGGGGGAAATCTCCGTGTTGGGTTTGAAAATAATCTGCATCTTCCGGATGGGACCCTTGCCCGTGATAATGCAGAACTTGTATCTCTTGCCGTTAAGGAAGGCCGGGCCCTTGGCCTGACCCTTTCAGACAATTCAAAGAAAGTAGCCTAAGATGTCTCATGTTTTTCCACGCCACAGCAAAATCCAGCCCCCTGTCGCAGCGTCTGGTGATGGGTGTTATGTGATCGACACCAATGGCAAACGCTACTTTGACGGGTCCGGCGGTGCGGCTGTGTCTTGCCTTGGTCATTCCGACGCAGAAGTGACAGAGGCCGTGAAATCCCAGCTGGATCAACTGGCCTTTGCGCATACAAGTTTCTTCACATCCCAACCCGCCGAAGATCTGGCAAATCTGCTGGTGGAACATGCGCCCGAGGGGATTGAACGCGTCTATTTCGTTTCCGGTGGATCCGAAGCCACGGAATCTGCGATCAAACTGGCACGTCAGTATTTCGTTGAAAAAGGCGAACCCCAGCGCCGCCACCTGATTGCCCGCAAGCAAAGCTATCACGGCAACACCATTGGCGCGCTGTCTGCTGGCGGTAATGAATGGCGTCGCCAGCAATTCGCCCCGATCTTGGTGGACGTCAGCCATATCGCACCTTGCTATGAATACACCCTGCGCCAAAACGATGAGAGCGCCTTTGAATACGGTCAACGCGCCGCCCAAGAACTGGAAGACGAAATCCTGCGTCTGGGTGAAGATTCTGTCATGGCCTTCATGGCGGAACCCGTTGTGGGTGCGACCCTTGGTGCGGTGCCTGCGGTGGAAGGCTATTACACCCGTATTCGCGAAATCTGCGATAAATACGGCGTGCTTTTGATCCTGGATGAGGTCATGTGTGGCATGGGTCGCACCGGTCACCTTTACGCTTGCGAAGCCGACAATGTGCGCCCCGACATCCTGTGCATCGCCAAAGGTCTGGGTGCTGGGTATCAACCAATTGGCGCGATGCTGTGTTCTGGTGAAATCTATGGCACGATTGCGAATGGCACCGGTTTCTTCCAGCATGGCCACACCTATCTTGCGCACCCTTGTGCAACGGCGGCGGGCCTTGCGGTGGTGAAAGCCATTCTGGATCGCGGGTTGCTGGATCGTGTGAAAGACATGGGTGAAAAGCTGCAAGCGGCACTGGTTGCCGAATTCGGCCAGCATCCGCATGTGGGCGACATTCGCGGACGTGGTCTGTTCCGTGGCATCGAGATCGTCAAGGACCGCGAAACCAAAGAACCCTTTGATCCCGCGCTTGGCCTGGCTGGGAAGCTGAAGAAAGCTTGCTTTGCAGAGGGCCTGGCCTGTTATCCAATGGCTGGCACGCGTGATGGTAAAAACGGTGACCACATCCTGCTGGCCCCGCCCTACATCATGACCGAGGAACAAATCCCTGACATCATCGAGCCCCTGAAACGGGCGATGGCACAGATCATTCCTTCCTAAAATACAAAAAGAGCCGCGAGATGATCGCGGCTCTTTTTCAATTCAATGTCGAAAGCTTAGCGCACCAACAAAAGCGGCACCTGGCAGGTGCGGATCATTTCGGTGGTGGTGGATCCGATGATCAGGCGACGGATACGGGAATGGCCGTAGGCGCCCATGACCAGCATATCTGCGCCATCCGGGTTTGCGTCCTGGCCCGCCACATGAATGCGCGCGGTGATCACTTCGATCGCGTCACCTTCCGCAATCTCGTAAGAGACTTCAAACCCTGCGTTTTTCAATGCTGCAGCGGCCCCTTCTACGGCTTGTTTCGTGCTGTCACTGCCCGCACTGATGACGCGTGCTTCGAGACCAGAAAAGGTTTTCGCCTGCGCCAAGTGGTTCACAGCTTTCATCGCCGTTTTGCCGCCGTCAAAGGCCAACAGAAAGCTTTTTGGCTCAATGAAGGAACGCGAGGCAACAAGAACTGGGATCATGCTGGTGCGCACAACGCGTTCAAGGTTTGAACCCAGATGACCAGATGCGAAATCAGCATTTTCACCACGTTTGCCAACCACAACAAGGCTTGCGGTTTTTTCGGCTTCTAGCAGTTCTTCCAACAGATCGCCGTGGCGCAAACGCGTTGTGACATCGGACACACCAGCGGCCTTGATGCGCGCTTCGGCATCCTCAAGGATCGCCCGACCACGTTCATTTGCCAGCTTTGCCTGCTGCGCATCCAGATCCGCCAGTTGATCCATCAGTTTGGAACGTGCGCCAAACCCGATGTTGCCAGAAAGATTGCTGTCCGCATCCAGTTTGCGGGTGATGATGTGCAGAACTTCAACGCTGTGACCTTCACGTTTGGCAATCCAAGCGGCGTAATCACAGATGCTTTCGGAATAGGCAGATCCATCTACCAATGCGATAATCTTGCTCATGTCACGGCTCCCTTAATGGCCCATCATGCGTTCAAGCGCACCGGGTTTATCATGTTCAGACAGGCGACCCATTAAGGTTTCACTGGCTTCATTCATGCCGATGATCTCGACCTCGGCCCCGTCACGGCGGAATTTCAACACCACCATATCAATTGCTGAGATAGATGAAATATCCCAAATATGCGCGGTGCTGACGTCAATTGTCACACGTTCCAAAACTTCGCCGAAATCAAAGGCATCGGCAAGGTCAGGCGCGGTTGCAAAGAACAACTGACCTTCGACCAGATAGTCACGTTGACGACCGTCGTCAGACAGTTTGGACGTCACACGGAAGACCGCAGCGATTTTCCAAGCAAAGAAAATGCCCGACAGAAGCACACCGGTCATCACACCAAGCGCCAGGTTATGGGTGTAAACCGTGACCACAACCGTGGCCAACATCACGATGGAAGACGCACGCGGATGTTCACGCAGATCCGTCAGGGACGACCAAGAGAAGGTACCAATGGACACCATGATCATGATCGCAACCAATGCTGGCATCGGAATAACCGCAACCCAGGCGCCCAGAACCACGATCAGGAACAGCAGGAAGACACCGGCAGCGAAACAAGACAAACGTCCACGCCCGCCAGATTTCACGTTGATCATGGATTGCCCGATCATCGCACAGCCCGCCATGCCACCGATGAAACCGGTTGCCGTGTTGGCGATGCCCTGACCGATGCATTCTTGGTTTTTGTCGGATTTCGTATCGGTCAGATCATCGACCAATTTCGCGGTCATCAAGCTTTCCAGCAGGCCCACAACCGCGATTGCGACCGCAACCGGGAAGATGATTTGCAAGGTTTCAAAGTTCAACGGAATTTGCGGGATCAGGAAGATCGGCAATGTATCCGGCAGCGCACCCATGTCACCCACGGTGCGCACATCAAGGCCCAACCACAGGGACAGCGCGGTCAAGACAACGATGGTGACCAGCGGGGATGGGATGGCAGATGTGATGTAAGGGAACAGGTAAATGATCCCAAGACCACCAGCGACCATAATGTAGGTCATGGTGTTGACGCCGTCGGTGCCCAGATCAAGTTCCGGCAATTGCGCCATGAAAATCAGGATCGCCAGCGCGTTCACAAAGCCCGTCATCACGGATTTGGACACAAAGCGCATGATGTTACCAAGCTTCAACAGCCCGGCAAGGATCTGCAACAAACCGGCCAGAACCGTGGTTGCCAGAAGATATTCAAGCCCGTGGGTTTTCACGAGTGTAATCATCAAAACCGCCGTCGCAGCGGTGGCGGCAGAAATCATGCCCGGACGTCCACCCACAATCGCCGTGATCACCGCGATTGAGAAACTGGCATACAGACCGACCTTGGGATCAACGCCCGCGATAATCGAAAAAGCAATGGCTTCGGGGATTAGGGCCAAGGCCACAACAAGGCCCGCCAAAAGGTCGGCACGGATATTGCCAAGCCAATCCTGTTTCAGGCTGCTCATGAAATCAGTTTGCACAGGTACTCTCCGGTCAGTTCGCGTTTGCCACGCCCATACGCGAGAGGGCGACAAATAGCCAGCCTCTCACGTTGTTTTCCTGACGGAAGCAGATTATTTGCGCTGTTCTTTCAGCAGGGCTTCGATCGCCTCAAGACGGGCCATCACTTCATCACGGTGATTGCCTGTACGTTCGATGTCTTCTTCATGGTGGGCGTCCTGCATGGAATTCACGATCAGACCAACCAGAAGGTTCACCACTGCAAAGGTTGTCAGCAAGATAAACGGCACAAAGAACACCCAAGCATAGGGCTGCAATTCCATCACCGGGCGCACAATCCCCATGGACCAGCTTTCAAGCGTCATAATCTGAAATAACGTATAGGCAGACAGGCCAAGGGTGCCGAACCATTCCGGGAATTCAGGGCCAAACAGGCGGGTCGCGATCACAGCACCAATATAAAATATCAGAGCCATCAGCAAAAACACAGACGCCATCCCAGGCAAGGCGGAAATAAACCCTTCCACAACGCGGCGCAGACGTGGCGCTGCCGAAATCACACGCAACACACGCAGAATACGTATTGCGCGCAACACCCGGAAACCGGTTCCACCAGGCACCAGTGCCATCGCAACAACTGTGAAATCGAACAGGTTCCAGCCGCTGCGAAAGAAGGAAAGCCGCTGAACGAACAGTTTCAATGAAATCTCGACGATGAAGATCACAAGACACAACAGATCAAGGGCCCGGATCAGGCCACCCGCAGCCGCCATAACATTGTCATAGGTTTCAAGCCCCAGCAGCACAGCATTCAGCAGGATCACCGCAAGAATGAAATTCTGAAATCTGATGCTTTCGATCAGCGTGCGGATAGAACTTTGCATAAGGGGCCTCACAAGGATTTTGTGGCAGTTCTGACGTCTGTCGCCGGGCCTATCAACCCCCCTGTGTGATGATTTTTGCCCGAATTGGCGGATCTTCTCTTGTCGCCGTGACTGGCAATCCCCAAAATAGGGTTATGACAAAACGATTTCTTAGCATCGGGCACGGCCTTTCGGCGCGCACCCTTACACCGTTTCTGCAGTCAGAAGGCTGGCAAGTCACCGGCACAACACGCAGTGAAGAAAAGGCTGCACAAATTGCGGAAACGGATGTGGCACCATTGATCTGGCCGGGCGGCAATCTGCAGGATGCCATTGCTCAGGCCGATGCTATCCTGATTTCAAGCGGCCCATCCGCCGAAGGTTGCCCTGTTCTGAACGATGTAGCCGACACATTAAAACAGGCCAATCACCTAAAATGGATCGGCTACCTGTCCACGACGGGCGTATATGGCGATATGCAAGGCGGGTGGGTTGATGAAACCACCCCGGCAGATCCGAACACAAAACGCGGACGCTGGCGCAAAGAAGCCGAAGAAGGCTGGTTGGATCTTGCGCGCAACAACGGCTTGCCCGTCCACATTTTCCGTCTTGCCGGCATTTACGGCCCCGGGCGAGGCCCCCTTGCCAAGGTACTGAACGGAACCGCCCGCCGCATCGTCAAGAAAGATCAGGTGTTTTCCCGGATTCACGTCAAGGATATCGCGCAGGTTCTGATGGCATCACTGCAACAGCCTAATCCCGGACGTATATATAATGTGTGTGACAACGATCCCGCCCCGCCCCAGGACGTGCTTGCCGAAGCGGCCCGCCTTTTGAATCGGGACCTGCCTCCGGAGGAAGATTTCGAAACCGCCGAAATGTCCCCCATGGCCCGCAGTTTCTACGCAACCAGCAAACGAGTCAGCAACAAACGGATCCGATCTGAACTGGGCGTGACCCTGAAATATCCAGATTACAGATCCTGCCTGCGTGCAATGTTGGATGAAATTTGACGTAAATCCGCCAAGTTTCACGATACCCCAAGGCTGATTTCTGCTGATTATCAGCCAAATCCACCCATCTGTTACACCTTTGGTCAAATGGACGTTACCTGCTGCAACATCGGGTATCCGCCCGGAATGCGCATCATTACAGTGGCGTCAGTTTTGATCACCTGAAGGTAACACCATCCATGAACGATATTTTCGGCACAGAGGTTTCTCTTGAAACCACCGCGGCTTGCGACGCCTGGAATGAAATGCAGCTGGCCTTTCTGGCACATTCCGCCGCGACCCCCGGCCATCTGGCGAATGTTCTGGAACGTGAACCGGGTTTTGCTGCGGCACATGCGGTAAAGGGATTGTTTTACCTAATGCTGGGCAAACGTGAACTTTTCTCGGTGGCGACGGACGCGATGCAGGCGATCAACGCTTTGCCTGCCCCACGCCTTGCACGTGAAAAGCACATAGTGCGTGCGCTGGAACTTTGGCTGGCGGGTCATATCTTTCAGGCCCGTGATGAGATTGAAAAAATCCTAAAATCCCAACCCACTGATGCATTGGCAATGAAGACTTCCCACGCGATTTCCTTCATCATGGGCGATCATAAAATGATGCGGCAGTCCCTGGAAAACATTCTGCCCGCCTATGACCCAACACATAAGGCCAGCGGTTATCTGAAAGGTTGCTACGCCTTTGCACTGGAAGAAACTGGCGACTACGCCCGCGCCGAAGAAATCGGGCGCGAAGGCGTATTGCAGGCCCCCGATGATGCCTGGGGGCTGCACGCTGTGGCGCATGCCTATGATATGACCGCGCAAACGGCAAAAGGCCTGGACTGGTTGACCGGGCGCGAAGCCTCTTGGGCGCATTGTAACAACTTCCGCTATCACGTCTGGTGGCACAAGGCGCTGATGTTGCTTGAAACCGGGCATGTGGATCAGGTGTTTGATCTGTATGACCGTGAAATCCGCGCAGATAAAACCGACGACTACCGCGATATTTCCAATGGCACGGCCCTGCTGCAACGGCTGGAACTATATGGCCATGACGTTGGCAACCGCTGGGAAGAAATGGCCGATATTTCTGAAACCCGTACCGAAGATGGCTGTCTGATTTTTGCTGATCTGCACTATATGCTGGCCCTGCTGGGGGGCGACCGGAAAGACGCCGTGCGCAAGATTATGGCGCGGATGCAGCGTGATGCGGCCCGTAACGGATCAGACGCAGACCGCGTGATGGCAAACCCCGGTCTTGCTGCGATGAGCGGGCTTGAGGCGTTTTCCGAAGCTGATTACAGCGGTGCCTTTGCCCAACTGTCCACCGCCCGCAAGACCATGCAGCTGGCCGGGGGCAGCCACGCGCAGCGCGATGTATTTGACCGTATCACCATTGATGCCGGCATTCGCAGTGGCGCCTTTGATGCGGCCGAAGCCTTCCTAAAAGACCGTCAGATGCAGCGCGGCGGGGCCGAAGATAATTTCGCATCCGTCCGTTTTCAGATGATTTCCGACGCTCGCGGCGATGCACAAAAGCAGCCAGCTGAATAAAGTGACCAAAACACAAAGAAGACCGTATAATTTATGAGCGCCCAAACCACCCCCAATGCCCACGCGCCAACCCAGCGTGATCCTAGGCTCGATTTTTATCGTGGCCTTGCAATGTTTATCATCCTGATTGCCCATATCCCCGGCAATAAATGGACCCTATGGATCCCGGCCCGTTTTGGTTTTTCTGATGCGACCGAAATCTTTGTTTTCTGTTCGGGCATGGCCTCTGCCATTGCTTTTGGGCGTAGTTTTGCAAACCGGGGGTGGTTTCTGGGCACGGCACGTGTGTTATTCCGCTGCTGGCAGGTTTACTGGGCGCATATCTGTCTTTTCTTTGTCATCGCCATGCAGATGGCGGTGCTGGACAACAGCGGTTGGTTTGACAAAAGCTATATCGGTTCTTTGAACCTTTGGCCTTTTTTCAACGACCCACAGGTGCAGCTGCCTGCCCTGATGACCCTGACCTATGTGCCGAATTATTTCGACGTATTGCCCATGTATATCGGTATTCTGTTGATGATGCCGATCGTGGTCGCCCTGCGGAACCTGCATTTAGCGGCGGCGATTACATTTGTTGTTGGGGTTTGGTTGTTGGCCAATTTCGACCTAATCCAATTCCCAGCCGAACCCTGGAGCAACCGCGAATGGTTCTTTAACCCTTTCGGCTGGCAGTTGATCTTTTTCACGGGGTTTGCGTGGATGGCAGGCTGGATCCCGGCCCCACCGCGCAATGCATGGCTGGCCGGGCTGTCCCTGGTGGTCGTTCTGGCAACTGTGCCTTTTGCCTACTTTCGCCTGTTGAATGCGTACCCGGACCTGCGAGAGATTTCCAACGCGATTGCTTTCTGGCGCGAGAAAACCGATTTCGGCCTGTTCCGGTACATTCACTTCCTTGCGCTTGCCTATCTTGGCTGGTGGGTCGCCGGCGAAGGCGGGCACCGCTTGATGGCCACAGGGCAAAGCTGGTTTGCAAACGTCTGGCGCAAGGTGCTGGGCGTCATCCTGAAGGTCGGGCAACAATCCCTTGCGGTTTTTGTCTTCTCGATGATGCTGGCCCGTCTTCTGGGCTTTGCACTGGATCAAACCGATAAATCTGCACTGGATCAGTTCCTGGCCAATACAATTGGTTTTGCTTTGATCATTGGCGTCGCCTATCTGGCAGGTTGGTTCAAATCACAACCCTGGCGGAGGAAAGCATAATGCAGCGTCGCAGTTTTCTGACAGCTCTGGCTGCTTTTGCCGCTCTTCCCCGTGTATCAACGGCCGGACCAGCACTGGCAGAGGCTGTGCCATTTTCTCTGGATGGGCTTTACGGAAAAGCGCGTGATCTGGCGCTTATGCCTTACCGTCCTATGCCGGAAGTGCCCCAGGAATGGAAAGATCTGACCTATGACCAATATCGTAAGATCTGGTTTCGTGGGGCGGATGCGATCTGGCGTGATACGGATAGCCCGTTTCAGGTTGAACTGTTCCATCCCGGTCTGTATTTTCCACGCCCCGTGAAAATCGCACTGGTGGAAGACGGGCAGGCACGTGATCTGACTTTTGATTTCTCATTATTCGACACATCCGATGATTTGCCAGACCTGCCCCTAGATGACACTTTGGGTTATTCCGGCTTTCGGCTGTCAACTGAACTGAAGAACCCCGGCAATTTCGAAGAATTTTTCGTCATGCAGGGCGCAAGCTATTTCCGTGCCATTGCCCGGGGCCAAAATTACGGTCAATCTGCCCGGGGTCTTGCGATTGGCACTGCGTCTGATCAGGGAGAAGAGTTCTCCGATTTCACCCATTTCTGGATTGAACGCGCCGCAACAGGACAGCAAGAAATCACCGTCCATGCCTTGTTAAATTCTCCTTCGGTTACGGGGATCTACAGCTTTGACATCACGCCGGGTGCCCCGACGATTATGGATGTTCGGGCGCAGATATATCCCCGAGTGGAACTGACACGTTTTGGCCTTGGTCCATTGACCAGCATGTTCCTGTTTGATGAAACCAACCGGTCGATGTTTGATGATTTCCGTCCCGCGGTGCACGACACCGATGGGCTGTTAATGCGAAATGGTGCTGGTGAAACCCTTTGGCGGCCATTGGCTAATCCGAAATCTTTGCAGGTTTCCAGCTTTGTTGATCACGATCCAAAAGGCTTTGGTCTGATGCAGCGTGCCCGGGATCTGGCTGATTTCGCCGATCTGGAAGCCCATTACCACACCCGTCCCGGCCTATGGGTTGAACCAGGCGAAGACTGGGGCAACGGCGCCGTAACCCTTGTTGAAATCCCAGCGGATCGCGAAATCTACGATAATATTGTGGCTTATTGGCAACCGCGTGAGGCTCTGAAAGCGGGCAGCATGCACCCGTTCAGCTATCGCCTAAGCTGGGGAGAAGACCCCGTACTGCAAAGCCCAGTCGCACGCGTATTAAACACCCGGATGGGGGAACGGTTTGGCGGCGGGCGCATTGTCACGATCGATTTTGAAGACAGTGCAGATCTACCTGAAGATCTGAACACATTAACCCTGCATGCCAGCAGCAGTGCGGGCGAAGTGACCCCCGCGATCATCCAGCGTAACCCGCAAACCGGTGGCGTACGTATGGCGTTTACCTTTCACGCGGATGAAGCCACATTTGCCGAATTGCGGGCGCAGATCATCCTCGACGGGCGGTCCATCAGTGAAGTATGGCTCTACAGATGGACGGTGTGAAGCATATTCAAAAACCGGGCCTGATGCCCAGACCTGCGCCGCTACAAATGCCGGTGCAAAATCTACGTGTGCGTTTTGGTGACAATGACGCCCCTGGCTGGCGTCGCACACGGGCAAGGCTTTGGAAATATGCCACGTTTCCACCCGCCATTCTGACGACTGCGCTTTTGTTGACGGCCTTTACAGACTGGCTGGCAACAGGCGGATTAGGCTGGCTGGAATATCTGCTGATCACTCTGGTCGGGATCACCTTTTTCTGGATTTCACTTTCCGTATCGACCGCCTCTTTGGGATTGCTTGGGCTGTGGCTACGTGCAAAACGCGGGGTCACCCACGCCCCCGTGACGCCCCAAAACGTCGCCCTGCTTGTGCCGGTGTATAACGAAAACCCAAGCGATGTATTTGGCAATGCCGCCGCCATGCTGACGGAACTGAACAGCCTGCCTGCTGCCCATGATTTCAGCTTGTTTATCCTGTCTGACACCCGTGATGACAGAATTGCCGAAGAAGAACTGCGGGCTTTTGCACAGCTGCGCCAAAGCCTGCCGCAGGAATGTGAAATCTATTATCGTCGCCGTGATACCAATTCCGATCGCAAAACCGGGAACCTTGCTGACTGGGTTGAAGGTTGGGGTGGTGGATATGACGCCATGCTGGTTCTGGACGCTGATAGTCTGATGTCTGGCGAAGCCATCATCGCCTTGGCGGATGAACTGTCCCGTGATGCCTCTGCCGGGCTTATACAATCTGCCCCGGAGCTGATCGGCGCGGAAACACTGTTTGCCCGATTGCAACAGTTTTCAGGCACCACCTATGGCGGCCCCTTGGCAACCGGACTGGCTATGTGGTCGAACCGCGAAAGCAATTATTGGGGCCATAACGCGATCATCCGCACCCGCGCTTTTGCCAGCTGTGCCGGCCTTCCGCGTCTGCGCGGCCTTCTGGGCAAAGACCGTCTGATCATGTCACATGATTATGTCGAAGCTGGCCTTCTGCGACGCGCAGGCTGGGCTGTTCGTTTTCTGCCCGCAATCAAGGGCAGTTTTGAAGAAACCCCACCAACGCTTGTGGATTACGCCCTGCGTGACCGGCGCTGGTGTCAGGGTAATCTACAGCATCTGCGCATTCTGGGCGCACGCGGATTGCACCCGGTGTCACGTTTCCACATGTTGCACGGGGCGATCAGCTATCTGTTGTCACCGGCCTGGTTCCTGCTTTTGCTGATCTGGGCTTTGCTGGCCAATGGCGAAGGCAAAAACGTTATTTCATATTTCAGCGCCGCCAATCCCACCATGCCGATCTGGCCACATATGAGCACGGTAGATTCGATCCTGATCCTATTGTTCATGTACGCAATGCTATTGGCACCCAAAGTGATGGGCGCACTGACGGTCTGGTTCCAGCCAAAGCTGCGCGCAGATTACGGCGGGCAACGTCAGTTTGCGATTTCCTTTGTCGCCGAAATCATCTGTTCCGTACTGTATGCACCGATCATGATGGTGCAACAGACGGTGGCGGTTCTGCGCACATTCGTGGGATTGCGTGAACAATGGACACCCCAGCGACGAGAAGCCGGATCTTACCCTCTGGTGACCCTATTAAAGTTCCACCTACTGGAAACCGTTTGCGGGGCCACACTGATGGCCGGGATTATTGGTGGGCTTGTATCGTTCTGGCTCTTACCGATTGCCATCAGCCTGTGTTTTGCGGTGCCACTGTCAGCCCTGTCAGGATTAAACTTTAGCGCACGCAACTGGCCACATCTGGGCACGCCGATTGAATTCGCCGCACCACAGATCATCACGCTTGCAAAACACCGTCGGGCCGAATTGCGCAAAGCATTGAACAAAGCACCAGAAGCCGCAGAGTAATCTCACGGCAGGTTTTCAAACCAATCTATCACCATATCCGCCCAACCATCGGGCACCGTATGCCCCCCCGGAAACAGTGCAAGTTCAAGTGCAGTATCTGGCGCACATTCATCCCAGCGGCGGCGCATAAAAACACCGTCATCCTGCATGGTCGTCGCATGGGGTTGCGCGCACCCGTTCACAAGGCGCAGGGTTTCAAAGGCGGTAAACACATTGCCTTGAATGAAACCTGATCCAACTTCGCGCCCCTCAATGGGCACAACCGTGTCACGCCAACCATGGGTGTGGAACAGGTTCATAGGTTGATCACAGCTTTCCGGTTCTGGTCGCCAGAAACTGCCCGCGACAGGTGCAAAGGCTGCGTAATTATCGGGTGAATTACAGGCGATATAGCTGGTCATGGAACCACCAAGACTGAACCCAGCCAACAAAACACGATCCATATCAAGATCATTGCGGCTGGCGGCATCTTTCAGAACCTCAGTAAAAAATGCGGCCTCGTTCCGGCCGCTGTTGAACTCTGGATGGAAATTCCACGACGTTGCGCGTTGTCCCATCAACGCATTCGGACTGATCACCGCATATCCACGTGCACGCATATTTTGTCCAACCACCTGGTTGTTTTGGGACGCCATTCCATGCCCCCCATACCCATGCAGAAACATCACAACAGGCAGCGGCCCATCGACATTATCTGGCCGGGAAATATGATAGGTGCCACTTTCTGTCTCGCAGGCATCATCTGCACCACCACAGGCTTGGGCCAAAGTCGCAGCACAAACCATAACAGAGGCAATTCCGGTTAACTTCAGCATTGTCTTATCCCTGATAGTCTACAACCGGCAGCCCCTGCGACAGCCAGCCCGGCCCGGACGATGATCCAAGCATGCCTTCGGGGACATCGATAATGTTGGTAAATCCGGCATCCAGCAGGCGTTGACCTGTCCGGTTAGAACGCACGCCCCGCGCACAAATCAGGGCAATCGGCGCATCCCGCTGATGGTCGACCAGCGCTTCAACCTGTTCAATAAAGTTGTCATCCCGCAAATCAATACCCCACGCCCCTTCGCCGATCCCTGTCGCGCGCCATTCGTCGGGGCGACGGATATCAATCAAAGTGATGTCCCCCGCGATGGCCGCAGCGTAAGCTTGTGACACCAAAATCGCCTGCCCATCAAAAGGCAGACGATTAAGATACCAAATCCCACCTGCCCCCGCCGCAGCAAAAGTTACGACGACGAAACTGCGGCGCGAAAGCAGGGGCTGAGACATAGTATTCCCTTAGTTCTGGACAGGCGCCTCAGAATTCCACTGCGGAATAGTGGATGTAGACGCCGCATCACTTTCAATACCAGGCCAGTTGCCTTCGGCAAGAGAAATGTTACCCGGAATGTCTTCCTCAAAGAAGCCAACCACAACCGGCGTGATGTTCACATACAACTTTTCGTCCACAATGCGCCACAGGTTCGGGTTGCCCGGAACTTTACCACCACGGGATACACCATAAGCGCAGTGACCATCATATTGCGGGGCAAACGCTGCCGGATCTTCAAGAAAACGCGTGCGGTTTTCTTCTGAAGAAAACGCCCATGTCGCGCCGTTGTATTCGGCGGTAATAGACGCATCACCAGGAACTGCAGCGGTCTGTTCAGTGCCGATCTCATTTTGTTCAAGATCGAAATACGCCACAACATCATAGCCGGAAACGGCATAGCCGGTTTCATCTACATACTGGTCACCTGCAAAGGCGAAAGTTGCGGAAACTGCCAGTGCAGCGACGGAGAGAAACAATTTTTTCATGACAGATATCCTTTTGATTACGCCGTTTCTTCTACAGCTACAGCAATTACCAGGTCATGAAAGCCCGCCTCACAGGGATGTTATCAATCGTGCAATAGAAAGGGGCACCCGAAACGGATGCCCCTTCTGGCCGCCAGAGTGTGAGGAAAAGTTACAAGATCCCCGGCAGGTTCAGCCCATGTTCGCGCGCGTGGCCTTTTGCAATGTCATAACCTGCATCCGCATGACGCATCACGCCAGTGGCTGGATCATTCCACAGAACACGCCCCAGACGGCGTTCGGCATCGTCTGTACCATCGGCACAAATCACCACGCCGGAATGCTGGGAAAAGCCCATGCCAACACCACCCCCATGATGCAGGCTGACCCAGGTCGCGCCAGATGCGGTGTTCAACAGCGCATTCAGAAGGGGCCAGTCTGAAACAGCATCAGACCCATCCATCATGGATTCAGTTTCCCGGTTCGGGCTGGCGACAGACCCTGAATCAAGGTGATCACGTCCAATGACAACCGGGGCAGAGAGTTCGCCATTGCGCACCATTTCATTAAACGCGAGACCCGCTTTATGGCGATCCCCCAGACCAATCCAACAAATCCGCGCAGGCAGGCCCTGGAATGCAATGCGTTCAGACGCCATGTCCAACCAACGGTGCAGATCGCGATTGTCCGGGAACAATTCTTTCATTTTCGCGTCGGTCTTGCGGATGTCTTCTGGATCACCAGACAGGGCCACCCAACGGAACGGACCAATCCCTTTACAGAACAACGGACGGATATAGGCAGGCACAAATCCTGGAAAATCAAACGCGTTTTCCAGACCTTCTTCCAGCGCCATTTGACGAATGTTATTGCCGTAATCTACCGTTGGAATGCCCATCGCATGGAAATCACACATCGCCTTCACTTGCACCTTCATGGATGCGCGTGCGGCTCTATCCACCACTTTAGGGTCTGATTCACGCTTGCCTTTCCACTGCGCCATGGTCCAGTTTTGTGGCAAATACCCATTCACAGGATCATGTGCGGACGTTTGGTCGGTCACGATGTCAGGGCGCATACCACCGGCATTTGCACGTTCGACAAGTTCCGCAAACACATCCGCAGCATTGCCCAAAAGACCGACAGATTTCGCTTCCCCCGCTTTGGTCCAAGCATCAATCATCGCCAAAGCCTCATCCAGAGTTTCGGCCTTTTCATCCAGATATTTCGTGCGCAGGCGGAAATCGATGCTGTCTGGGTTACATTCAACCGCCAAACAACAAGCACCGGCAAAAACAGCCGCCAAAGGCTGCGCGCCGCCCATGCCACCAAGACCACCGGTCAAGATCCATTTGCCCGTCAGATCACCGCCAAAATGTTGACGCCCAGCTTCTGCAAATGTCTCATATGTGCCCTGCACAATGCCCTGCGTGCCGATGTAAATCCAAGACCCGGCGGTCATCTGACCGTACATCATCAAACCCTTTTTATCGAGCTCGTTGAAGTGATCCCAATTCGCCCAATGCGGCACAAGGTTTGAGTTCGCAATCAACACACGCGGCGCATCTTTATGGGTCTGAAACACGCCAACTGGCTTGCCCGATTGCACCATCAAAGTCTGGTCTTCTTCCAGCGTCTTTAATGTATCCACGATCAGGTCAAAGTCTTTCCAAGTCCGCGCAGCCCGCCCGATCCCACCATAGACCACCAGCTCATGTGGGTTCTCGGCCACGTCAGGATGCAGGTTGTTCATCAACATCCGCATCGGCGCTTCCGTCATCCAAGATTTCGCGGTGATTTCAGTGCCCGTCGCAGGGAAAACGTCGCGGGTGTTCTTACGTGGATCGCTCATCTGGGGTCTCCTGTTAATTCTGTCGGTTTTGTATGTGGTTTTCGGTTCGGTGACCGGAATCATTGGTCCAAATCAGGGTCTCGCCATCGCGCCAAACCTGATAGCAACTCCAGTAGGACGGCTCGTTCGATCCCCAAGCTGAACAATATTGATTGCCACGCACTTCCCACCAACCGTGGGACGGTCCGCGCGCATCATCGTAACGCGTGTCGCCATTTAGGTCGAAATTTTGCCAAGTCTGATTGCCCGTCACAACGATGGTCGGCAGCAGGTCCTGGATCTCAGGGCCCGTCAGCCGGGTCTCTTCAGCCATGGCTGGCGTTGTCAAAAGGGCGAATACAAAGGCGAGAGTTTTCATGCGGGTTTCCAATTCTGCAGATCTGTTAAGATGTCGCGCAAATGGTTGCGCAACCTGTCTGCTTTGTCTTTATCCCACGCCCATGGCGCCTGTTCTTCACAATAGGTTGATTGCGCCAATTCCATCTGAATGGCATGCAGCCCCTCACTTGGGCGGCCATAATGGCGCGTGGTCCAGCCACCTTTGAAACGCCCGTTCAAAACCGATGTATACCCATCGGCGCGCTTACAACGCATAACAACAAGGGTTTCAATCGACGCATCACAGGTCGTGCCCAAATTGGTGCCCGTGTTGAAATCTGGCAATGTGCCCTCAAACAAAAACGGAATGCCAGACCGGATAGAGTGGCAATCATAAAGCAACGCAAAACCGTGCAAAGCGCGCACACGTTCAAGTTCCGCCGCAAGGGCTGCGTGATAAGGTTCATGGAACCTCTCGCGGCGGCTTGCGATATCCGCCTCATCCGGTTCCATCCCGGTTTTATAAATGCCCTTGCCATCAAAATCTGTCAGCGGGCATAAAGTTGTGGTGTTTTCCCCGGGATAGAGACTAATTCCACCCGGATCACGGTTCACATCGATCACATAACGGTGCACCGGTGTGCGCACCGTCGTCAGCCCTTCGACAAGCCCCGCATAGAGATCATGGATGTGCCAATCCGTATCCGCAAGCGCCTGTCCCGTGTCATTGAACGTCGCCCAAATACCCTCGGGCACGTCAGTACCCGTATGCGGCAGGCCCAACACAAGTGGGCTGTTGCCTTGGGTCACTTCAATCACAATGTGACCTCGACACCAGCCGCTTTGGAAATCATCCCGTCACGCACCATTTGCGTCGCAGCTTCGATATCGGGCGCCAGATAACGATCCTCGCCCAGTGTCTCGACCTCGGAACGCAACAGGGCAATGACGTCTTGCAATTTGCGTGATGTTTGCAGCGGCGCACGGGCCTCAACCCCCTGGGCTGCACACAGCAATTCAACGCCCAAAATCACCGCCAAATTGTCATTCATCCGCTTCAAGCGAAATGCCCCATGTGCCGCCATCGAAACGTGGTCCTCCTGGTTCGCGCTCGTCGGTGTGGAATCCGTCACACAGGGGTTGGCAAGATGTTTATTCTCACTCATCAAAGCCGCAGTTGTCACCTCAGCAATCATGAAACCCGAATTCAAACCCGGGTTTGGTGTCAAGAACGGTGGCAAATCATAAGACAAGGTCGGATCGACCATCAAGGCCACACGACGCTGGGCAATCGCACCAATTTCAGCAATCGCCAAAGCCAGTTGATCCGCGGCAAAACCAACATATTCCGCATGGAAATTCCCGCCCGAAACAATGCGGCCTTCATTGACCAAAACAAGCGGGTTATCCGTCACCGCATTCGCTTCAATTTCCAAGGTGCGCGCCGCCATACGGATCACATCCAAAGCCGCCCCAACCACCTGCGGCTGACAACGAATGCAATAGGGATCTTGCACACGGGTGTCATCGTCACGATGGCTTTCGCGGATCTCAGACCCGTCCATAACCGCCCGCATTTCCGTCGCAACATCGATCTGGCCCGCATGCCCCCGCAGGCTATGAATATCCGCCAAAAGCGGGGCCGTTGATCCCATGATCGCATCCGTCGTCAGGGCTGCAATCGTCATCGACGCTTTTGCCATGCGGCAGGCATCAAACAAGCCAGCCAAGGCACAAGCGGTAGAGAATTGCGTGCCGTTGATCAGGCCAAGACCTTCCTTCGGACCAAGGATAACAGGCTCTAATCCGGCGTTTTTCAACGCATCTGACGCAGACATCCGCACACCCTTGTGGGTTGCCTCCCCCGCACCAATCATCGCGGCCGCCATATGCGCAAGTGGCGCAAGATCGCCCGAAGCGCCCACGGACCCCTGCGATGGCACCACCGGAATAACGCCGTTCGCAAGCATGTCTTCGATCTGATTGATAATGTCCCAACGCACGCCAGACGCACCACGCCCCAGCGACAAAAGCTTAAGCACCATCATCAAACGTGTCTTGTCTTCGGATAGGGGTTCACCCACACCGCAGCAATGACTAAGGATCAGATTGCGTTGCAATGTTTCGGTGTCTTCCGGGGCGATTTTTTTACTCGCAAGCTTCCCAAAGCCCGTGTTGATGCCATAGACAGCAACAGTGCCAGCAGCGGCCTCGGCGACCATATCAGCAGCGGCCTGCACCGGCCCACGCGCTGTGTCATCCAGCCGAACCTCAGGCATAGTGCGATAGATATCTTCAAGCACGCAAAGCGTTGCGGTGCCGGGTGTAAGCGTGATCATAACGCCCCTCCTGGAATTCGTTTGTGCAGTGGATTGAACCCAATCCGGTATGATAATTCGGCAGGATGTTTCACATCCCACACCGCCAAATCCGCGCGCATGCCGGGTGCAATCTGACCTGCATCTGTCATGCCCAGCGCCTGGGCGGCATTGCGTGTCACGCCAGCCAAAGCTTCTTCCGGCGTCATGCGAAACAGGGTACAGCCCATATTCATCGCCAATAAAAGCGAGGTCATTGGCGATGATCCCGGGTTGCAATCCGTCGCCAAGGCCATCGGCACACCATGTTTTCGGAACCTGTCAATCGGCGGCATTTGTATTTCACGCAATGTGTAAAACGCGCCGGGCAAGATCACTGCAACCGTTCCAGATTTCGCCAATGCGGCGGCATCTTCGTCATTGGCGTATTCAACATGATCCGCCGACAAAGCGCCAAATTCAGCGGCCAGCTTCGTGCCGCCAATATTGGACAACTGTTCTGCGTGTAATTTTACAGGCAGGCCCAGCGTTCGGGCGACCTTGAACACGCGTCGGATTTGAGCCGCGTCAAATGCGATACCCTCACAAAAACCATCAACAACATCGACCAGACCCTCTGCATGGGCAGCACGCAGCGCCGGAATGCAGACATCATCAATATATGCATTCGCCCGACCAGCATATTCGGAAGGAACCGCATGCGCCCCAAGAAACGATGTTTTCACACGTATATCGCGCAATTCACCCAATTGGCGGGCCGCGCGCAGCATGTTCAGTTCCGTTTCGTGATCAAGCCCATAGCCAGATTTGATCTCAACCGTCGTAACACCTTCCGCAATCAATGCATCAAGGCGCGGCAGCGCATCCACAACAAGCGCATCCACATCTGCTTCGCGCGTGGCTTTCACAGTGGAAACAATCCCCCCGCCAGCACGGGCGACCTCTTCGTAACTTGCCCCCTCCAGGCGCATTTCAAATTCACGGGCACGGTCGCCGCCGAAAACAATATGTGTATGACAGTCAATAAGGCCTGGCGTTATAAGACGCCCGTTCACAGGCTTTTGACGCAAACAGGCATATTCAGCGGGCAGCAGTTTCTGCGCGCCCACCCATGAAATACACCCGTTCTGGACCACAATCGCAGCATCGGCAATCAAACCATATGCATCAGCAGTCACCTGCATTGTCGCCAGAATTGCCTGGGTCAGTACATATTCAGATATTTCAGCCATCTTCGCCTCATATTGATCTTGCCGAAATCAAGGTATGGGATTATAACCATTATGTCTATACAAAAGGATATTCCATGCAGGTTATTTTCGCCAGACGCGCCCGCACCCCCGATGGCTGGAAGCAAAACGTAAGAATAACCTGCAAGGGCGGGGTGATTTCCACCATTGAGCCGGACAGCACAGCGCAGGCGGATGACACGCGGGTTGATACATTGCTGCCCTCCCTTGCCAACCTGCATTCCCACAGCTTTCAACGTGCGATGGCTGGGATGACCGAATTTCGTGCGGCTGGAAAAGACAGTTTCTGGACTTGGCGCGATTTGATGTATCGCTTTGTGGAACATATTTCGCCGGAGCAATATCAGGCCATCGCCGCCCTTACCTTTATGGAAATGCAAGAAGCCGGTTACGCCTCTGTCGGAGAGTTCCATTACGTTCACAACCAACACGGCGGCCAGCACTATGACAATCAGGCCGAACTAAGCGAGCAGGTGTTCGCCGCCGCCTGTCAAACCGGAATTGGCCTGACGCATCTACCAGTTCTATATAGCTATGGTGGTGCTGATAAAGCCGAACTGAATGGTGGCCAGATGCGGTTTGGCAATTCTGTTGAAACCTATGCAACACTTGTGGAAAGCATCCGAAAAAGCGCCGAGCAGACGTTGCCCGTCGACACATGTGTTGGCATTGCGCCCCATTCACTGCGGGCCACATGCCCGGAAGATCTGGCGCAGGTTTTACATCTGGCACAGGATAAGCCCATCCACATTCACATCGCTGAGCAACCGAAAGAAGTCAGCGATATTCAGGCATGGCTGGGTGCACGTCCGGTGGAATGGCTGCTGGCCAACACCCCGGTTTCTGACCAGTGGTGCTTGATCCACGCAACACATATGACCGGTGCAGAAACACAGAATATGGCAAGGTCAGGTGCTATTGCCGGTCTCTGTCCAATCACAGAGGCAAACCTTGGTGATGGCCCCTTTAATGGGGTGGCGTTTCTGGCGAATGATGGTGCGTTCGGGGTTGGATCAGACTCTAACGTGTGTATTTCGCTGTCAGAAGAGCTTCGCACACTTGAATATTCCCAACGCCTGCGCGACCTTGGGCGCAATGTGATTATTCCCGGAGAAGGATCCGTTGGAGACGTCCTGTACCTTGGGGCGGCCACAGGTGGCGCAAAGGCCCTAAACCGCAATGCCGGGCGCATCGAAACCGGCGCGCTGGCAGATCTTGTGGCAATTGACAGCACATCACCCGCACTATGCGCCCTGCGCGAGGATCAGCTTCTGGACGGATTATGTTTTGCCGCCAACGGCACTGTCGTGACAGATCTTTGGTCGGCAGGTCGCCATCAGGTGCAATCCGGTCACCACATCAATCGCGATCAGATCGTCACCTCTTACAAGGCCGCAATGTCAGATCTTCTTGCATCAATCTAAAAGATCAGAAATGCCCATCAAAAAGACCATGCTGTTATCCGAACCGGTGCATGAACCGTCAGCCTGAATTACCTGCCCTTGGCCACGGGTCAGGGCTGCGCCATCCGGGACAGTGCATTCCCCTTGAAGGACGAAAATTACGTTTTTACCTTCCCTTACGTGGAAAGTGCCCCCTCTCAGCAGATCGACAGTTATCCGACACACATCCGGGTCATAGATCACATTCAACGCCCGGCATGAACCATCGATAAGCCTAGCCGTCAAAGCAAGGTTTCCATCAAAGTTTAGCGGCGCGAATGGCAATGCGTTTAACGTCGTGCCGTCTCCCTGCAATGTCAGTCCACGACCTTTGATAATTGTATGGATACGCTTCATCCCGGGAAATGCCGAAAAAGGGCCATTTTCATCAATATCAGCCAAACTTAATCGCCAGACAGGCGTTTCTCCGACGCCTTCCCGTGCAAGTTCGCGCGTGTAGCCTCCACCGTTTTTCCATCGCGTCCGAGGACATTTTGCGGCATCAAGGCGCATAGATAGCTTTCCTTCTCACATGCTGATATACAACTACATATAGAAATAATGTGCAGATAAATGACATGAGGGCAATGTGACCAGCGGGCAAAAAACAGGATTTCAGGATGTTCGCGACGCTGTCATCACACGTATCCAATCACGGGAATGGGCGCCAGGCACCCTTTTGCCCACAGAACACGAACTGGCCGAAGAATTTGGCTGCGCCCGCGCCACCGTGAACCGGGCAATGCGGGAACTGGCAGACCGGGGCATCGTAGACCGGAAGCGCAAAAGCGGAACACGCGTCAATATTGCCCCCAGCAAGCAGGCGACTTTTGAAATTTCAGTGGTCAGACAAACGGTCGAGGAAATGAATGCGACTTACCGGTATTCTCTGGTTGATCGTAACATTACAAGTGCTCCGGCCTGGCTGCGCGCCAGACTGGAATTGCCCGAACCCGCGGAAATATTACATCTGAATTGCATGCATTATGCAGACAACCGACCCTTTCAATTTGAAGAACGCTGGATCAACACCCAAGCCGTCCCCACGGTCGTGGATGCAGACCTGTCAGTTATCGGACCAAACGAATGGCTGCTGGCAGAAATACCGTTTTCAAACGCCGAGATCATGTTCACCGCCGTCTCTGCCGATGAAAAGCTATCAGGGTTTTTGGCCACGCCAGAGGGCACGCCATTGTTTCAGATGGAACGCACAACCTGGCTGCAGGGAACACCCGTCACATTTGTTCGCATGACATTTCACGCTGGATATCAAATGAGCACGCGTTACTGATCATCTGAAGGCAACAAAAAACCCCGCATGATGTATGCGGGGTTTTCTAAATTCACTTGAAGCAAAGCTTATTTTGCAACAGCAGCACCGAACAGGATCAGTGCGAACAGTGGAACCAGGATGCCGGAAGAAGAAGAAGAAGAACCAGCTTCAACTGTTTCGATTGGCATGATTTCTGCTTCAACAACAGGCTGATTCAGGCCACCAGCTACAGCGCCAGTTGCGGTCAGTGCGAAAGCGGCGGAAAGTACGATATTTTTCATGATTTACCTCACATGTGTTTCTGTTGTGGCTGTTAGCCCTCATCGGTGCGTTTTGTCCAATAACGGCTATGAAATATAGGGGAATACGTGAAAAGCGTTGCATGCACGCTACAAATACACGCCCTCAGGGCGAAATTCTGGCTAAAAAATCGCCCCGATTGTGAATTATGCCAAGTCAGGTCAAAATTTCAGACATGTTCACCACACGGCTTTCATCGACAGAAATATTCGCAGCATCCGCCAAAGCAAGTGCAATCATTCCGTCGCGGCCGGCCGGGTGTGTCGCCTGACCATCTTTGACAGATGCAACAAAAGCCGCAATCTCGGCCGCATAAGCCGCGACATAGCGGGTCATGAAAAAGTCATGTAAAGGTGCTCGATTATAACCATCGGCAGAGGCAACTTCGACTTGCACCGGATGTTCGTTCATCGCGGTGACAGCGCCTTTGGATCCATGTACTTCAACCCGTTGATCATAGCCATAGGTCGCACGGCGAGAGTTGTTAATCATCGCCTGTTTGCCAGTTGCCGTGGTCAGAATCACACTGACAGTGTCGTAATCGCCCAGCTCACCCATCTTCGGGTCAACCAGAACAGACGCTGCCGCCTGTACTGTTTCGATTTCTTCACCCAGCATGAAACGCGCCATGTCAAAATCATGGATGGTCATGTCACGGAAGATACCACCAGACACTGTAACATATTCATAGGGTGGCAGGCCAGGATCACGAGAAGAGATCACAACCTGTTCCACATCACCAATCTGGCCGTCATCAATCGCAGCACGTGCGCCCATGAAATGTGGATCAAAACGGCGATTGAAGCCGATCATCAGAGTGGCGTTGGTTTCGTCCACTACAGCCAGGCAAGCTTTCACGCGATCAAGGCTTAGATCAATCGGCTTTTCACAGAAGATCGCTTTGCCGGCACGGGCGAACAGTTCGATCAGATCGGCGTGGGTGTTGGTTGGTGTGCAGATCACCACCGCGTCAATGTCATCAGCGGCTGCGATGGCTTCCATATCACGGATCTCTGCACCATATTGGACAGCAATTGCTTCCGCCGCGGCGGGCATCGCATCGGTGACAACCGCAAGGGTCGCATCCGGATTGTTATGAATTGCCTGGGCGTGGGTTTTACCGATACGGCCAGCGCCGAGAAGTGCAAAGCGAAGTGTCATGATCATTCCTTCAGAGAGTGATACGCGTACCGGTTTCGGCAGCGCGGTCGATGGCGTGGATGACCTGCTCAAACACCAGGGCATCATTGAAATCGGGATGGCAGGCGGGACCGCCGTCGATCGCACGTAAGAAAGCCGCAGCTTCAATAATTTTCAGATCGTTAAACCCCAGCTGATGGCCAGGGGCCGGACAAAACGCCCCATAGGGTTCATGTGCAGGGCCGGTCAGGATGGTCTTGAACCCCTGCTGCGCTTGCGCGCCGTCGTTCTGATACAGCTGCAATTCGTTCAGGCGCTCCTGGGAGAAGGTAATCATGCCCTTCGTGCCATGCACTTCCCAGTCGAGCTTATTCTTGCGCCCCCAGGCCGATCGTGATGTGCAAAGCGTGCCCTGTGCACCGGATGCGAACCGGACAATCGCGCTGGCAGTATCTTCATTCTCGACAGTGCCCACACCAGACCCGTCCGGTAGTGGGCGAGTTTTATGGATGATCTGCGTATCCGCGATCAGACTGTCCACCGTCCCCATCACCCCCTGAGCCATAGACACCAGGTGACACCCCAGATCGCCGAGTGTACCTAGACCTGCCTCGGATTTTTTCGCGCGCCAGGTCCAGGGCAGATTGGGGTCCGCCTGATAATCCTCATCTACCCAACCGCGAAAATGCACCGGCGTGCCGATAGCACCGCTTTCAATCAACTCAATTGCGTGGGTGAAAGCCGGATTCTTGATATAGTTATACCCAACCATAGTTTTCACACCGGCGGCCTGGGCGGCGGCGGCCATTTCAGTTGCCTGTTCCAGCGTAATCGCCAGTGGTTTTTCACAATAGACATGCTTTCCGGCGGCAATCGCTTCCAAAGCCATCTCATGATGTAATCCATTGGGCGCGGTAATCGAAACAATATCGATATCCGGATCATTCACCATCGCACGCCAGTCATCAGTTGCCTGCGCAAAGCCGAACTGATCCGCGATCTCTTGCGCGCGACTGAGGGGCAGTTCACACAAACAGGATAATTCCACCTCAGGAACATCCCCCATCACAGCTTTTACGTTGCGAAATGCAAGCGCATGTGTCTTACCCATAAAGCCGGTGCCAATCAGGCCAAGGCGCAGTTTCTTCATCTTCGGGCTTCCCAGAAAGCATTTTGGAACGTATATTCCATTTTAATGCGCAGCTCGCCAGGTTATGTCAAGGGAATACAGGTTTGACCGCAGTCACTGAAAGCCAATCAAAGTTTTCCACTGTGGATGACCTGACCGCATTCCTGCGCCAGGATGATCTGAAGATGTCCAAGCGTCTGCGCCAGTGTACAGGTTTTATCCTTGAAAACCGCAATAGAATCGCCGTCCTGACGGTTGCAGACATCGCGGCTGAATCTGGCCTTCAGCCCTCTGCAATCATACGGTTTTGTAAGTTTTGCGGGTTTTCCGGTTTTTCAGAACTGCAACGCCTGTATCGTGACGAACATGCTGCAAGCCGTCCGGATTATTCAACCCGTTTTGAACAGATGCGCGAAGCTGGCCCCATGTCACCCGACGCGCTTTTGGCCGATTTCGTTGAAGCTGGCCGTACATCACTTGCCGGGCTATTTGACACGGTTGACTCTGCCGACATGGAACAGGCGATCACATTGCTTTCAAATGCAAAAATGATCCACACTGTTGGATTTCGCCGCGCATTTCCAGTGGTCAGCTACCTGACTTACATGCTGGAAAAGATGGATGTTCCCACAATGCAGCATTCCGGCGTTGGTGGAATTGACCAGTCGCTTGCCATTCGAGAAGGTGACATTGTTCTGGCTGTTACTTTCGCGCCCTATTCCAAAAAAACTGCGGGGATCATAGAATATGCCCGCCGAATTGGGGCACTTGTGATCATGATGACAGATATTATTCCTGAACATGGAACAACCGGCCCAGACGACCTGCATCTGATCGTGCAAGAGGCTGATATTGGTGATTTCCGCAGCCTATCTGCATCCCTGACACTGGCCACAACTCTGGCGATTTGTGTGGGTGAACGCAAAAACATCCAAGACATCTAAAAGATTTTTCTTGCTATTCTAATTTTTAGAATAAATATTTCATTTTGAGAAAGCCGAGTCCCCATGAAGGGGAGATATTGGATTTTCAGGGAGACGAAATGCGTAGAACTGGTTGCTGCACATGGATTTTTGGTGACAACGCACTGGCGGACACGGCTGCGCGGGTTGCGAAAGCAGGCCTAAATGGCGTGGAGCTGTTTGGCGACACTGAAGGCATCGACCCGAAGGAAGCTGCAAAAATCCTGAATGGTCACGGGCTGGAAATCTTTTCCCTGACGCCAGGTGACGCCGATATTTCCCATCCCAATGCGGACATCCGTGCAAAAGCGATAGAGTATTACAAAGCGCTGTCCGATTTCGCGGCCGAGTTGGGAAATCCGCTGATTTCTTGTCACGGACAAGTCGGACGGATCGCGCCCATTGCCAGCCAGGCAGAAGAAGATGCCCTGTTACAGGATTCTGTTGCGCAGATCTGTGAGATCGCAAAAGGGCAGACTGTCGTTTTCGAAATTCTGAACCGCTATGAAACCCATCAGGTCCACACCGTTGCCGAAGGGCTTGCCCTGATGAAAGCGGTGGGGGCAGACAATCTAAAGCTGCTGCCCGACGCTTATCATATGAACATTGAAGAGGCTGATCCGGCAGGTGCCCTGCGCGCAGGTGGTGATGCAATTGGTCTGTACCACGCAGCCGATTCAAACCGCATGGGCATTGGCGCAGGCAACACAGATTTCGCCGCGCAGATCCGTGCGCTGGATGACATCAACTATCAGGGCCCTGTGATTTTCGAGGTCAATGCCCCCGGCCCGAACCCGTTTACGCCCGACAAGGGTGAAGGATTTCGCGACATCGTGGTTGAAGAATTGGCGCGCTCAAGACGCATCTTCAACCAGGGTTAAGAACCGCCGCTTCAGCGGCATAACAAAAGTGTAATTGGGAGGAAAACAATGAAACACTTTCTGAAATCTACCATCGCAGCGGCGGCATTCGCAGTTGCGACACCTGCACTGGCAGCTGACATTATCGTTGTCAGCCACGGTCAGGCGAACGACCCATTTTGGTCTGTTGTGAAGAACGGCGTTGATATGGCGGCGGAACACACCGGTGCGAACGTATCTTACCGTGCACCTGAAACCTTTGACATGGTAGCCATGAGCCAGCTGATCGACGCGGCTGTGAACCAAGAACCAGATGGCATTGTTGTGTCTATCCCCGATGCCGATGCGCTTGGCCCATCAATTGAAAAAGCCGTGGCTGCGGGCATCCCTGTGATTTCTATGAACTCTGGTTCTGATGTGTCCAAATCCCTTGGTGCGCTTCTGCACGTGGGTCAGGACGAATATGATGCTGGTAAAGCAGCGGGTGAACGTCTGGCAGCCATGGGCGGCACCAACGGCATCTGTGTGAACCAAGAAGTCGGCAACGTTGCCCTTGATCTACGCTGTGAAGGTTTCGCGGCTGGTTTTGGTGGCACATCCACAGTAATCCCAACCGGTAACGATCCGGCGGAAGTAGAAGCCAAGATCAAAGCGGCCCTTGATTCTGATGAAAGCATCGATACCATCATGGGTCTGGGTGCATCCCTTGTGGGTGAACCGTCTGTGGCTGCTGTGAAAGCCGTTGGTCGTGCGGGCGAAGTACACATCGCAACATTCGACATGTCTGCGGGTTTCCTTGAATCAGTTGTTGCCGGCGACGCCGCATTCGCAATTGACCAACAGCAGTTCCTGCAGGGTTACCTGCCGGTGTCTTTCCTGGCGCTGCATGCTGATTACGGCCTGATGCCTGGTGGCAACGTGCCGTCTGGCCCGAATCTGATCACTGCTGACAAAGCTGGCCAGGTTGTTGAACTGTCTGCTCAAGGCATTCGCTAAAACACTCTGCCGGGAAGGGTTCCCGCCCTTCCCGGCTTTTACGATTCCGGAGAGACCCCGATGACGGACCAAACCGCCCAGAGTGACGAGCGCATCAAAAGCGTTCCTCTGATGACCCGCCTCATGACCCGGCCCGAGCTTGGCGCGATTGCCGGGGTTATTCTTGTTACTATCTTCTTCCTGTTCACCGCCGACAGCGCCATGTTTACCTTGGCTGGCGTGATGAACTTTATGGCCCCTGCCGCCCAATTGGGCATTCTGGCGATTGGGGCGGCGCTGCTGATGATTGGTGGCGAATTTGATCTTTCCCTTGGGTCCATGGTGGCCTTTGCCGGTCTGATCTTTGGCGCAGCCCTGACAGTGTTTGGTCTGCCTCTGATCCTGGCGATCCCCGTAACCCTGATTTTCGCAGGCCTGATGGGTGGCATGAATGGCCAGATCGTGATCCGCACCGGCTTGCCATCCTTCATTGTGACGCTTGCCTTCCTGTTTATCCTGCGTGGCATGTCCCTTGTTGGCTTGAAATGGGCAACCGGCGGTTCAACCCAGATGCGCGGCATTCGTGAAGCTGTGGAAAACGACTGGCTTGCACCGTTCTTTTCCGGCGAAGCGTTTCCCGGTCTATTCACTAAATTGGCGGATTGGGGCATGATCGCCACGTTCAAAAACGGCACCCCAAAGGTGCAGGGCATTCCAGTGGAAATCCTGTGGTTTGTAGCCCTTACCGCAGTCGCAACCTGGGTTCTGCTGCGCACGCCTTTCGGCAACTGGATTTTCGCCGTTGGCGGCGACAGCAATGCTGCGTCAAACTCGGGTGTCCCCGTACGCCGCGTGAAGATGACCCTGTTCATTTTAACCGCCTGCTGCGCAGCCCTTCTGGCGATCATTCAAGTGCTGGATGCGGGTTCTACTGACGCGCGTCGCGGTTTCCAGAAAGAATTCGAAGCGATCATCGCGGCCGTAATCGGTGGCTGTCTTCTGACAGGTGGCTATGGATCCGCGATTGGGGCTTTCTTTGGTTCCATTATCTTCGGCATGGTGCTGATCGGCCTGACCTATACCGGAATCGATCAAGATTGGTATCTGGTGTTCCTTGGTGGGATGCTTTTGATCGCCGTGTTGTTCAACAACATGATCCGCAAGCGCGTGACGGGGGAACGTTGATATGACCCAACCGATTCTAGAAATGAGAGAAATCCAAAAGCATTTCGGCAATGTGATCGCTCTTGCCGGGGTCAGCTTTGATGTACGCCCTGGAGAATGCCACTGTCTTTTAGGGGACAATGGTGCAGGGAAATCGACCTTCATCAAAACCATGTCTGGCGTGCATCAGCCCACCAAAGGCACCATGGTTGTCGATGGTGAAGATGTGACTTTCGCCAGCCCCCGCGAAGCCATGAATGCTGGGATTGCAACGGTGTATCAGGATCTCGCGATGATCCCTCTGATGTCTGTTGCCCGCAATTTCTTCATGGGCCGTGAACCCGTGAAGGGGAAGGGTCTGTTCAAACGGTATGACGCGGAAGCAGCCGGAAAAACCACCATGGAAGAGATGCGCAAAATGGGCATCAACCTGCGCGAAGCTGATCAAGCCGTGGGCACGTTGTCCGGCGGTGAACGTCAGACAGTGGCGATTGCACGGGCGGTTTATTTCGGGGCGAAAGTTCTGATTCTGGATGAACCGACATCCGCCCTTGGTGTGCGCCAAACAGCGAATGTTCTGGCCACGATTGACCGCGTGCGCAAACAGGGCATCGGCGTTGTCTTCATTACCCATAACGTGCGTCACGCGATGGCGGTTGGTGATCGGTTTACCGTTCTGAACCGGGGTCAGACCCTGGGCACAGCGGAACGCGGGCATGTGTCACCAGAAGAGCTGCAAGACATGATGGCAGGCGGGCAGGAAATGGCCCAGCTCGAAGGGTCTCTAGGAGGGACCGTATAAAATATGAAGAAACTGGACCTGATCACAATCGGCCGTTCCTCGGTTGATCTTTATGGCGCGCAGGCGGGCGGGCGGCTGGAAGACATGGCGTCTTTCAACAAATATATCGGTGGTTCCCCCACCAATATCGCCGCTGGCACCGCACGTCTGGGGCTGAAATCAGCCTTGATCACCCGTGTGGGCGACGAACATATGGGGCGCTTTGTGCGAGAACAACTGGCGCTTGAGGGCGTCGATGTGACAGGTGTGAAAACTGATCCGGAACGCCTGACGGCGCTTGTGCTGCTGGGCATCCGGGATCAGGAACAGTTTCCTCTGATTTTTTACCGTGAAAACTGCGCAGACATGGCCCTGTCTGAAGATGATATCGATCCTGATTTCATCAACAGCGCCCGCTGTGTCTGCGCCACCGGCACGCATTTAAGCCACCCTCAAGTGGAAGCCGCTACCCTGAAGGCACTGAAGTTGGCCCGTGAAAACGGTGCCAAAACCGCGCTTGATATTGATTACCGCCCGAACCTTTGGGGCGTGGCTGGGCATGGGGATGGCGAAAGCCGTTTTGTCGAAAGCCAAAAGGTGACGGACAAGCTACAATCCACCCTGCACCTGTTCGATCTGATCGTAGGAACAGAGGAAGAATTTCACATCGCGGGCGGCACAACAGACACTATTGCGGCACTCAGAGCCGTTCGGAACGTGTCTAACGCGACCCTGATCTGCAAACGTGGCCCGATGGGGGCCTCTGCGTTTGAAGGCGATATTCCTGACAGTCTGGATGACGGACAAACTGGCCCCGGCTTCCCGATCGAAGTCTATAACGTCCTGGGCGCAGGTGATGGTTTCATGTCTGGCCTGCTCAAAGGTTGGCTTGATGGCGAGACCTGGGAGGTCACCCTTGGTTATGCCAATGCCTGTGGTGCTTTTGCGGTCAGCCGTCATGGCTGCACACCTGCCTACCCAAGCTGGGAAGAGTTGCAATTCTTCCTTAAGCGCGGTGTGAAACAGCCCGATTTGCGCAATGACGCTGAGCTGGAGCAAATCCACTGGTCCACCAACCGGCGTGGTGATTGGCCCGACATGCGGGTTTTTGCCTTTGACCATCGCCTGCAGTTTGAAGAAATGGAAGGCGCGACCAACGACAAGATCAATGCTTTTAAAACCCTTTGTCTTGATGCGGCCTCTCGCGTGGCGGATGGTAAGCTTGGTTATGGCCTGCTGTGTGACAGCCGCCTTGGGCGTGACGCGCTATACAAAGCCGCCGGTCAGGGCCTTTGGATCGGGCATCCGGTGGAATGGCCAGGGTCACGTCCATTAACGCTTGAGCCTGAAATAGGGTCTGATTTTGGTGGTCTGAATGAATGGCCGCTGGAACATGTGGTGAAATGTTTGGTCTTTTGTCATCCCGACGATGAGGACGCAATGCGCCTACAGCAGGAAGACGTTGTAAAGCGTGTGTTTGAAAGCGCCCGTCGCAATCGTCTGGAATTCCTGCTTGAGGTTATCCCGTCCAAAGTTGGCCCTGTGAATGACGACACCACCCCCGCACTGATCCAGCGTTTCTACGACATCGGCGTCTATCCCGACTGGTGGAAACTTGAACCCTTCAAAACCGACAAAGCCTGGCAAAACGCTGTGGACGCAATCAATCGCAATGATGCGCATACACGTGGTATTGTGGTTCTCGGTCTTGATGCGCCTGCGGATGAGTTGCGTGCAAGTTTTGAACTGGCCGCTGGTTATGACCTTGTAAAAGGTTTTGCCGTTGGTCGCACAATTTTCGGAGATACAGCCCGCGCCTATATGAAAGGCGAGGTTGATCCACAGGCCGCCATTGATGAAATGGCTGCGAAATATCAGAACCTTTGCAACACCTGGGATCAGGCGCGCAAAACAGCACAGGAACGTCAGGGATGAATACGATCCGTTTGACCGCCGCACAGGCAATGGTGCGCTACATCGAAAACCAGTTCAACGAGGATGGACAGCGCATCATCGAAGGCGTCTGGGCGATCTTCGGGCACGGTAATGTCGCGGGGATTGGCGAGGCTTTGCATGATGCCAAAGACCGCCTACCCACATATCGCGGCCATAATGAACAGACGATGGCCCACGCTGCGATTGCCTACGCGAAACAGTCAAAACGTAAGCGCGCCATGGCGGTCACGACCTCCATCGGGCCAGGCGCCACCAATATGGTCACCGCCGCGGCCCTTGCCCATGTGAATCGACTGCCGGTTCTGATGATCCCTGGTGATGTCTTTGCAAATCGTGGCCCGGACCCGGTGCTGCAACAGATTGAAGATTTCGGTGATGGTACGGTTTCTGCGAATGACACGTTCAAACCCGTCAGTCGGTATTTCGACCGGATTTCGCGCCCGGAACATGTCCTCACCGCCCTGCCCCGCGCGTTTCAAACCCTGACAGATCCGGCCAATTGTGGCCCAGCGGTTCTGGCCTTTTGCCAAGACACCCAGGCCGAAGCCTATGATTACCCTTTAACCTTCTTTGAGCCACGCATTTGGTACATCCGTCGCCCAGCCCCGGAAGCCGGCGAGTTGGCCCGCGCAATTGAAGCAATCAGATCCGCCAACAATCCAGTTATTGTTGCAGGTGGTGGCGTACATTACGCCGATGCCTGTGACGCACTGAAAGCCTTTGCACATCGGTTCAACATGCCCGTTGTGGAAACCCAAGCAGGCAAATCTGCCTTGCCTTGGGATGATGAAATGGCCTTTGGTCCTGTCGGCGTAACAGGCTCTAACTCAGCGAATAGGGTCTGTGAAGATGCAGATCTAGTGCTTGGGATCGGGACACGTTTCCAGGATTTCACGACTGGATCTTGGGCCTTGTTCAGCAAAGCACAAAAACTGATCTCGCTGAACATCCAACCTTGGGACAGTCATAAGCATGGCGCACAAAGTCTGGTTGCGGATGCCGCAGAAGGTCTTGCAGCCTTGGCCGAGCATCTAGGTGATTACCAAGGCGCGGGCGCCGATCAAACCCTGCGCAGCGATTGGTACGCGGCCGTTGACGCCGTAACTGACGCGCCTGCGGGAAACACCCTTGCCACGGATATGCAAGTTATTGGCGCAGTGCAGCGCGCGGCAAATGACAACACGGTTGTGATGTCTGCCGCAGGCACCATGCCGGGTGAATTGCACAAGCTTTGGAAAAGCTACAACCCCGGCGCCTATCATATGGAATACGGTTTTTCCTGCATGGGCTATGAAATCGCAGGTGCCATGGGCATCAAGATGGCGGAACCCCATCGCGACGTGATCTGCTTCACCGGCGACGGCACCTATATGATGGCGAATTCTGAATTGGCCGCCGCCGTGATGATGGGCGTGGATTTCACAATTGTTGTCACGGATAACCGCGGTTACGGCTGCATCAATCGCCTTCAGATGGGCACAGGTGGAGCCGAGTTTAACAATCTCCTCGACCACAGCCAGCACGAAGTGCCCAGCGCAATTGATTTTGTCAAACACGCGGAAAGCATGGGCGCACAGGCTGTGAAAGTATCTGATATCGCTGGATTAGAGACTGAATTGGCTTCGCGCGGCGAGAAAGGCGTGAAGGTCATCGTGATCGACACAGACCCTTACCCAAGCACAGAAGCCGGTGGATACTGGTGGGATGTGGCCGTGCCCGAAGCATCAAACCGAGATGAAGTTAACGAAGCAAGAAGCCGCTACGAAGCGGCCCTGAAGGAACGCAACTGATGATCCAGTATGGCACAAATCCCATCGCTTGGGCGAATGACGACGACCAGACCCTTGGCGCACATATCCCGACAGAACAGATCCTGACGGAAGCTCGTGATATTGGCTTTGATGGCATTGAAAACGGCCACCGCTGGCCTCAGGATGATCCAGAAGCACTGAAACAGCTTCTGGGCAGCTATGATCTGAAGTTTATCTCTGGCTGGCATTCGCTGAACCTTCTGGCGCATTCCGTTGCAGATGAGAAAGCCGCCATTCAGCCGCATCTTGATAAGCTGAAACACAACGGTTGTAAGGTTTGCATAGTTTGTGAAACCTCAAACTCTGTGCAGGGCGTGGATCAGCCGGTGAATGATGCGCCTGTACTTGATGATGCTGGCATGAAAGCCTTCGCCGCAGATGTGGAAGAGATCGCACAATATTGCGCCGATCAGGGCATTACGCTGGTCTATCACCATCACATGGGCACCGTTGTGGAAACCCCCACAGAGATTGACGCCTTTATGACGGCGACCGGCCCGGCCACAAAGCTGCTGTTTGATGCCGGCCATTGTTACTTTGGTGCAAACGGCCAGGATCCTGCACCTATTCTTGCGAAATACATCGATCGCGTCGGCCATTTCCACGCGAAAAATGTGCGCCCTGCGGTCATGAAGGATATACGCGAAAAAGGCATGTCTTTCATGGATGGCGTGCGCGGCGGTGTCTTTACCGTGCCTGGCGATAATGAGGGCGGCGTTGATTTCAAACCGCTGCTGCAGATCCTGAAAGATCATTCCTATGACGGCTGGATCGTGATCGAAGCAGAACAAGACCCGGACATGCGCAACCCGTTTAAGTATCAGTCTCTGGGCCTAAAAACCCTGCGCGACACAGCCAAAGAAGTGGGCCTGTCATGACAACTCTTCTGCGCAAACCGCTGGGCGCCACTGGCAAGGTGCATAACATCACCTCGGAAAACGCCCGCGGCCCGCAAAGCCCGGATTGGGCCTATGTTGGATTTGGTCTATATCACCTTGAAGAAGGCGATGAAGTGTCTGAGGTCACCAATGATCGCGAAGTGATCCTGGTGCTGGTGGAAGGCAAAGCAGAGATCACCGCGTCTGGCGAAGAATTCGGAGAAATGGGCGACCGGATGAACGTGTTTGAGAAAACACCGCCGCATTGTCTGTACGTGCCAAACGACAGCGACTGGAAAGCTGCCGCCACCACAAGATGCGTATTGGCGGTCTGCACAGCACCTGGCAAAGGCGGCCATAAGGCCCAACGTCTGGGCCCTGACGGGATTGAACTAACCCCACGTGGCACGGGGCAAAACACCCGCTACATCAACAATATCGCCATGGAAAGCCGTGACGTTGCTGACAGCCTGCTGGTGACCGAGGTGTTCACCCCTGATGGCAACTGGTCCAGCTACCCCTCGCACCGACACGATGAGGACAACTTTCCGGATATGACATATTTGGAAGAGACATATTACCATCGCCTTAATCCGGGTCAGGGCTTTGGCATTCAGCGGGTTTATACTGAAGATGGCACCTTGGATGAGACCATGGCCGTGAAAGATGGCGACGTGGTTCTGGTGCCACGCGGGCACCATCCCTGCGGGGCCCCCTATGGCTACGAAATGTACTATTTGAACGTGATGGCAGGGCCGCTGCGCAAGTGGCGGTTTAAGAATGATCCAGACCATGACTGGATCGCACAGCGCGATGCGTGAACCTGTGGGAATAGGTCGAACGAAAATTTGACGGGGGCGCTGATCGTTCAACGCCTCCCCTCTTTTTTCCACTACTGTGAGGCACAGTTTTGTAGCCGGGAGCGAGTTATGCTCAAGAGTTGGTAACGGGCTGATTAGGCTCAGGCCTCATACCCAAAACAGCACGGTAGCTGCGAGCGCAATTGCGGAC
>NZ_JBMYXF010000015.1:0-62603 GCF_049608145.1 Halocynthiibacter sp. | reverse complement strand
GGGATGCCGTATCCCCCGCCCCAATGCCAAGTTTTGTCAGCGCGGATCAATCCTCGGCCAGTGGCACGCTTTTGCCCGGGGAAACCGCAACCTATCGCGTTGATTATCCCATCACTGAGGCAGACATCGTCGGCGGAGGTCTCAGCAATGTCGTCAAAATCACCGCAACCGCCCCAGGCGTCGCAACACCTCTGACCGAAACATCAGACGCGGCCGTGACAGAGCTTTCTGAACATCGTGAGCTTCTCGTCACACTGACATCGAGAACACCTACAACCTTGGACGGGGAATGGGCAGCCTTCACGGATGCCGGGGATACAATCCCCTATACATTGAAAGTCACCAACCGGGGCAACACGACACTGGAAGATCTGCGCCTTGCCTCATCATCCGGTTCACAGAAAACGCGCATCACGGCTGTGTCTTTGAAAAATGCCCAGGCAATCTCAACGACAGGATTAAGCATCGGCGCATGTAGCCCATTGATCCTTGCACCAGGTGAATCTGCCGATTGCCAAGTCGACGATCACACAATCACCCCGAGTGATGTGGAGGCCGGTGGCGTATCACACAGTGTAACCATGGTTGGCACAAGCCCGGGCGGCACAGCTGTGTCAGATGTGTCAGACACAGGAAACGGTTCTGAAACATCTTCAGATAAGACGCTGAATGGTGTGAACGATACCAATCCAACAAATGACCCGACGGTTGTCTTCCTCGCTGTACCAGAAGATCCCACGGCCTTGATGTCCATCACCAAGACAGCAAACCGCGATACGGTGATTTACGGCGATACGGTTGTTTACACACTGACGTTTAAGAACACATCCGGCATTGATCTGACCAATCTTGTTTTGCATGATCAACTGCCTGCGGGTGTTGTTTATACGCCAGATACGGCTGCCATTAATGGGACACCAACAGAACCGGAACATGGCCAGACCCTGTCTTGGGGACCGTTTGATATTGCTGCCGATGTGGAAACCACAGTCACCTTATCTGCGCGCATTGTTGCGGATGTGGCTGACGAAGATCTGGTCAACCGTGCATGGATTGCCGATATCAGTGGCCTGCGCGTATCAAACCTTGCAACAGCCACGGTCCGGATCCAGGCCGAAACTGTCTTTGACTGCACCGATATCATTGGCAAGGTCTTTGATGATCTCAACGCCAATGGCTATCAGGACGAAGGCGAACCCGGCCTGGCAGGTGTTCAGATCGCAACGGTTCTGGGCGAAGTCATCACAACCGATCAGCACGGGCGTTATCACGTGCCCTGTATCGCCCTGCCTGGGGAAATCGGGTCCAATGTCATTTTGAAACTGGACACGCGCAGTCTGCCGACCGGTTATCAGACAACAACGGAAAACCCACGGGTTCAACGTGTGACCGCCGGTAAGATGACCCGCTTTAACTTTGGTGCATCCATCGCGGATCGTGTGCAAATTGATCTCGACAGCAACGCCTACAGCCTTGCCCAGGACAGCGGAGACGTCGAAATGACCGACGGATTCACACAAGCGGTCGACGGGCTTGTGCGCAGTCTTGCCACCCAACCCGGTGTGATTGAACTGCGATATCATAGAACGTCAGAAACACGACAGACAGCCTCGGACCGGCTGGATCTGGCCGAAGAAGCCATACGCAGGGCCTGGCGTGGTCAAGGCGGGCAACATCTGGTGATCCAGCGTGAAATCAGCAGGCAACGGTAAGGATAAGATCATGAAAAATGAAACCATAATTGCCGGCGCCTTTGTTGTTCTCGGATCCGCATTGCCCGCGGTGGCAGAAACATGCGAAAACCCGGCTGAAACCCTGTGCGATAGTGCAACCCGCCCGGCAAACAGCGGCTTTGCTATTACGGTGAACGGCACAACACAAACCGGATCAGATCAGCATCTCGCGGATCTGCAACGCAAGGTGGACGTGGCCCTTGCTGCTGCCGACATTCGTGTACAGTTTGACGGTCTAGATCTGCAGCGCAGCCTGGGTCTGACCGCCGTATTGCCAGATGCACCGCGTCCGGGTGATCAGGTGTCTTTCACCAGCCATCTGAACTATCCCGCCTTCACCACAGGTGGCGAAATCCGCATTCTGGATGTGGGCGCACGGGGGGGCACACATACGCTTGCCGTGGTGCCCCTGCCCCCAGGTGGTCAGACATCCGTTACCCTGCCAGAAGGCGAACATCTGCAGATTGTACATAGGGTTTACGGGGCCGATGGTCGCTTTGATGAAACCACCCCACAGGATCTGGCTGCACTTTCTCAGGGGTCTGAAGATCTGGCACTCGCCCGTGAAAGCATCCGCATTACCGGTGGTGCAATCACCGTTTCCGGCAGCGACCTGCCCGCCAACACCCGTGTTCGCACCTTGGGTGATACGGTGACAACCGACGGCACCGGCCGTTTTGTAATGCAACGTATTCTCCCCGTTGGGGACCATGCCATCGAAATCGCGGCCAGCACCGTAGATCTGACGCGCGAAATCGAAGTGCCGGGCGCAGAATGGTTCTATGTCGGCCTGGTGGATGTCACCCTTGGTTGGCGTACCGATGACAGTGTCGACAGCGCCGGGCGTGACATCAGCGGCACCTATAACCGCGGCCGGATCGCGGCCTATGTCAACGGGCGCACCGCCAGTGGTGTGAAAGTTATCGCCTCTGTGGATACCCGTGAAGAAGAGCTGCGCAACATCTTTCGCAATCTTGATGAACGTGATCCGCACAGCCTACTGCGCCGTGTTGATCCGGATGATCTTTACCCGACATATGGCGATGATTCATCTATTGTCGAAACCGCACCGACCTCAGGGCGGTTCTATGTGCGGGTTGAACGCGACGGCAATCATCTGGTGCTAGGCAACTACAAGGCCAATATTTCTGGCGCGCAATATATCCGTAATGAACGCACGCTATACGGGGTGCAGGGCCATTGGGAAACACAGCAGACAACATCAAACGGTGACGCACGCGTCAGCATTGATGCCTATGCCGCACAACCAGACAATCTACCGGGCCGGGATGTTTTCCGGGGCACGGGTGGATCTGTCTATTTCCTCAGCAAACAGGATATTTCGCGCGGGTCAGAAACCCTTAGCCTCGAAATCCGTGATCCCCAATCCGGGCGCGTGATTTCCCGGCAGACCCTGACCTATGGCACCGATTACGACATCAATTATATTCAAGGTGTCGTTCGCCTGACCTCGCCCCTGTCTGCGTATTCCAACGGCACAAATCTGATCAGTGACAATCCCAATGATCAGCAAGCCGTAAATCTTGTCGCCCAATATGAATGGACACCGACCGGCACAGATGTTGATGGCTATTCATATGGCGCACGTGCCCAGGGTTGGGTCAATGATCAACTGCGCATTGGGGTCAGTGGCCAGGTTGAAAAAACCGCCACCGCCGATCAGGTGGCAACCGGCGTGGATCTGCGCTGGCAGCATTCTGAACGCAGCTACGCCGAATTTGAATACGCCCGTTCCGATGGGCCTGGCTTTGGCAGCACAAGTTCCACCGACGGCGGCCTGACCGGCACCACCACGGATGCATTGAACGGCACTGGATCCGCAATTCGCCTGCGCGCACAGGGCGATCTACAGGAACTGGGCTTTGGCATGCCTGGTCTGATCGGTGGGTATTATGAACGCCGCGATGCCGGGTTCACATCGCTTGATCACGCGACAACATCTGATGAAACGCTCTGGGGTGTCTTTGGTGAAATCGAACCGAATGACAGCACACGCCTGCGTTTCTATGCCGATCAGTTCAAAAATGACGACGGCAAGGAAGATAATACAGCCGGTCTGGAATACATGCGCACCCTGCAGAACGGCAACACACTTGAACTGGGGCTCGAACATCTGGATCGCGCCACACCTGGCCAAGCAGATCAGACCGGCAGCCGCACCGATATTGCTGGCCGCCTGACCATGACGCCTTCCGATCGTTTCAGCTGGTATGTCTTTGCCCAAGGCACGGCAACACGCAGCGGTGGTCTTGTCCGCAACAACCGTGCCGGGATCGGCGCAAACATCGCACTGGGTGACAAATGGAACCTTGCAACCGAATTGTCTGACGGCACACGCGGCTTTGGTGCGCGCGCGCTGTTCCGCTATGATGACGATAATGGCAACACACGTTACGCGGGCTATACCCTCGATCCGGATGCATCTTCCACCAGTCTAAATGCCCGGGGTCGTGACCGGGGGCAATTTGTTCTGGGGGGCACCCGCCAGGTGAACGAAGACCTGACAATGTTCGCTGAAAACACCTATAACACCTTCTCAAAACAACAGTCGCTGAACAGCACCTACGGTGTGGATTACGCCCCGACCGATCACACCGACTACACCGTCGCGTTGGAAGTTGGCACAATCAACGATGATGACGGTGGCAATTTCCGGCGCACAGCCCTGTCGTTTGGGCTGGCCTATGACAATGAAATCACCGCCGCAAAAGCCCGGCTGGAACTGCGTCGCGAACGTGGCACCGAAGGCGGCAACAATCGTGATTCCGATACGGTCATTTTCTCAGGCAACCTAAAACACGCGTTTTCTGAAAGCAGCCGCCTGCTGGGCAGCTTGGATCTGGTCTATACCGATGCTCAGACAGCCACCCTTCAGGATACGCAATTCGCTGAACTGTCTCTGGGCTATGCCTATCGTCCGATTTCAAACGATCGCCTGAACATTCTGGCGCGCTATCGCTATGTATTTGACGAATATGGACAAGTTCTGACCACATCTGGCGGCAATCAGACACGTGGCCCGCAACAACACAGCCATATTCTAAGCTTGGATGCGGATTACGATCTTAATCGCCATTGGTCCATTGGTGGCAAAATTGGTGCGCGCTTCACAGAATCTGCAGATGCCGGAAGCACCAGTTTCACCTCAAACAACGCAACGCTTTATGTTGCCAATGTCCGCTATCACATGACCCACACCTGGGACATCCTAGGCGAGGCCCGCATCTTAGACGCCCAACAAGCCGAAACATCCGATTTCGGGTTCCTTCTGGCCGGGTATCGCCACATGGGTGACAACGTCAAACTGGGGCTTGGTTACAATTTCGGACGTTTCTCAGATGATCTTGCGGATCTGACACATGACGACAAAGGGCTGTTCCTGAACCTGATCGCCAAGTTCTGATCTCACGGGCATATTGCCCCCGGGGCTTACGAAAGATATAGGTCGATATGCTCAAACTGGATCGTATCGACTTTCAAATTCTCCGTGTTTTGTCCGATGACGGGCGGATCACCAAAGCTGCACTTGCGCAAAAGGTCGGCCTGTCACCTTCACCCTGTTGGGAACGCCTGCGTCGCCTGGAAAAATCCGGCCTGATTTCGGGATATCAGGCTCAGATCAACCTGCGCAAACTGCCCGGGGTCATCACTGTTTTCGTCACGATTGAACTGGATTCACACGCCGCCGCCCGCTTTCAATCCTTCGAACGCACCATCGGCGCCCATCCAGAAATCACCGGATGTTGGGCCATTGGCGGGGGCTATGATTATCTCATTCAAGTCGTCACATCTTCGATCGAAGCCTACCAAGAACTGATCGAAATCATCTTGGAAACCTCAGGCGATATCGCGCGATATTATTCCTACATCGTCACCAAAACCGTGCGCAGCCCCGGCCCACCATTACACCTTTTGGCTGACGATACAGATGAATAACCTGCCTTAAGGCAAAAAATAAGCTGATTATTCTGCAAACTCAGGCAACTTCAGCCCCATCATCTTTCGCTTCTCCCTAGTGTCCACCCCAACACAGGAGCCGAAAAATGCTGCATAAAAATCCTTCCGCACAGGATGCCATCATTCCCACGGACCCGCTGGTGAAAACCAGTGCCTATATCAATGGCGAATGGCACACCGGTCCCGATACATTTCCCGTGACCGATCCCGCCACGGGTCAGGTCATCACAGACGTCAGTGCCATGACCGCGGCCACAGCAACCGATGCGGTGACTGTCGCCCAAAACGCCTTTGCCCCATGGTCTGCCCTTTTGCCCCAAGACCGCGCTGCATTGCTGAAAAAATGGCACGCAAAGATCATCGAAAACCGCGAAGAACTGGCCTGGATCATGGTCGCGGAACAGGGCAAGCCCATCTCAGAGGCCCGGGGCGAAATTGACTATGCCGCCAGCTTTGTTGATTTCTACGCCGAAGAGGCCCGCCGCCCCAATATCGAAGGCATCACCAGCCACCTGCCCTCTGCAGAAGTTGAACTCTGGCGCGAACCCGTTGGTGTTGTTGCATTAATCACGCCCTGGAATTTTCCTTCGGCCATGCTGACACGCAAAGCCGCCGCAGCCCTGGCCGCCGGGTGCACCATCGTTGCGCATCCCTCAGCCGAAACACCTTTGTCCGCCCTCGCACTTGCGCAACTGGCCAATGACGCGGGCCTGCCCGCTGGTGTATTCAACGTCTTGCCAGGGGACGCAAAAACCATCGTCACTCCCTGGTGCGATGACACCCGTGTGCGTGCGCTATCCTTCACCGGATCAACCGAAGTCGGCCGGCTTTTGTACCGCCAATGCGCAAACACCGTGAAGCGTCTGGTGATGGAGTTGGGCGGACACGCCCCGTTCATCGTCTTCGAAGACGCTGATCTTGACCGCGCCGTCGATGAGGCCATCAAGGCCAAATTCGCGACCGGTGGTCAGGACTGCCTGGGCGCAAACCGCATGTTTATCGCGCGCGGTATTTACGACACATTCTGCACGCGTTTCACAGACGCCGCCCACCAACTGACCCTTGGCGCGGGCAAAGACGACCCAGACATCGGCCCCCTGATGCATGACCGTCTGGTGCAAAAACAGGAAGAACAAGTCGCAGACGCCATGTCAAAAGGGGCAAAACTGGCCCTTGGCGGCGCGCGCCTTGCAGAGGGCTCGCTGTTTTACCCCCCGACGATCCTGACCGATGTGCCACAAAACGCCGATATCATGCGTGATGAAACCTTTGGGCCCGTCGCCGCGTTGACACCCTTTGACACAGAAGACGAGGTCATCAATCGTGCCAATGATACGGAATACGGCCTTGTTGCCTATGTTCACACCCAGGATCCCAGACGCATCTATCGCATGTCACGGGCGCTGGAATTTGGCATGGTCGCGATCAACCGCACCTCGGTCACTGGCCCGCCCATTCCCTTTGGTGGCGTCAAACAGTCGGGTCTGGGTCGTGAAGGCGCCCGTCAGGGCCTAGAAGAATTCACTGAAATCAAATACATCTGTCGCGACTGGAGCTAAGGAAAACACATGCTGCACAATGATCAACTCAGCCAATGGGATCGTGAAAATTTTTTCCATCCCTCAACCCATCTTGCCAAACACGCACGCGGCGACATGCCAACCCGCGTCATTTCCGGTGCAAAAGGCGTCTACATCGAAGATCGCGATGGTAAAAAACTGCTGGATGCCTTTGCGGGTCTTTACTGTGTAAACGTCGGCTATGGCCGCACCGAAATCGCCGATGCGATCTCTGCCCAGGCGCATGAACTGGCCTATTATCATTCCTATGTCGGCCACGGCACCGAAGCCTCCATCACCCTTGCCAAGATGGTCATGGACCGTGCCCCCGCCAATATGTCCAAAGTTTATTTTGGCCTGGGCGGATCTGATGCGAATGAAACCAATGTCAAATTGCTTTGGTATTACAACAACATCCTGGGTCGCCCGAAAAAGAAAAAGATCATCTCGCGCTGGCGTGGCTATCACGGATCAGGCCTTGTTACCGGGTCTTTGACGGGGCTTGAACTGTTCCACAAGAAATTCGACCTGCCCCTTGATCAGGTCATCCACACCGAGGCACCCTATTATTTCCGCCGCGATGATCTTGATATGTCCGAAGCCGATTTCACCAATCATTGCGTGCAAAAATTGGAAGAGCTGATCGCACGTGAAGGTGCCGAAAACATTGCGGGCTTCATTGGGGAACCCGTACTTGGCACCGGCGGTATCGTACCCCCGCCCCAAGGGTACTGGCCTGCTATCCAAGCCGTTCTAAAGAAAAACGATATCCTTCTGATTTCCGATGAGGTTGTCACAGGTTTTGGTCGCACCGGTTCGATGATGGGGTCCACTCACTATGGAATGGAACCCGACATCATCACCATCGCCAAAGGCCTGACCTCTGCTTATGCGCCGCTGTCTGGGTCCATCGTATCCGATAAAGTTTGGAAAGTGCTGGAAGACGGCACCGATGAATTCGGCCCGATCGGTCACGGCTGGACATATTCCGCCCACCCCATCGGGGCAGCTGCGGGTGTTGCAAACCTAAAGCTGATCGATGACCTAAACCTTATCGAAAACAACACAGTTACCGGTGACTACCTGCGCGCGGGCTTTATGGAACGTCTTGGCGATCATCCGAATGTCGGTGATATTCGTGGCGTCGGCATGTTGGCGGCGATTGAATTCGTCGAGGAAAAACAAGGCCGTAAATTCTTTGACCCGTCCAAAACAGTCGGTGCACAAGTTTCCGCCGCTTTGGCCGCAAAAGGTGTGATCGGGCGTGCAATGCCACAGGGCGACATCCTTGGTTTCGCCCCGCCCTTCTGCCTGACAAAAGACGAAGCAGACATCGTCATCACCAACACTGAGATGGCCGTACGCGAAGTATTGGGCTAAAACATCGTCGCGCGGGCCCGTCCCGCGCGACCTCCTGCTGCAGAAAAGGGCACCGCGTTGAACGTCAATTTGGATCAGCTGATCAACCTGCGTCACTGGCTTCATGCCCATCCCGAAATCTCCCGTCAGGAGATTGAAACAGCGAAACACATGCGTGGCTTTCTGGCCGAACACGCCACCCCGGACGAAATCGTTCCTCTGGATGGCGCTGGTTTCGCCGCAGTCTACAACGGGACATCCCCCGGTAAAACCGTGCTTTTGCGCTGTGAACTTGACGCGCTGCCCATCCATGAAATCAACACCGATCTGCCCCACCGGTCCCTGACCGACGGCGTTGGGCATAAATGTGGTCACGACGGCCATATGACAATCCTTGCAGGTGTCGCACAGACGCTAAAACAGCGGCCAAATCACGGGCGTGTGGTCCTTTTATTCCAACCCGACGAAGAAACCGGAACCGGTGCGCGCAACTGCGTGGCGCATGAAAATTTCAAACAAATCGCCCCAGATTACGCTTTTGCCCTGCACAATCTTCCGGGTTTTCCGGCAGGGGCAATCATTTGTAAACACGGCACTTTTGCATCTCAAGTGCGCTATGGCGCGATCCGTTTCAACGGGAAAGAAGCCCACAGCGCCCAACCTGAAACCGGTGCCAGCCCGTCTTTCGCCATCGCCGAACTCACCCTGAAAGCCCGCGAAATTCAAGCGGCTTATGACAGCCCGGATGCCTATGCCTTGGTCGTGCCAGTCTATAATCAGATGGGCGTTCAGGCTTCGGGCATCTGCCCCGCGCAGGGCCAAGTGCAGTTCACTCTGCGTTCCCCCCATGCGGAAATCGTTACGAAAATGTGGAACGAAATGTTCCACTTCGCAGATACGCTCGCCAAACGATATAACCTTGATATATCACAGGAAATTCTGGAAGAATTCACCGCAACGGTCAATCACCCCGATGGTTTTGACATGATTCAGCAGGCGGCCGCATCCACAAAAAACGCCTTCCACATCATGGATCACCCCTTCCGCTGGGGCGAAGATTTTGGCGAAATCACCAGCCGTTATAAAGGCGCGATGTTCGGTCTTGGTGCAGGCGAAAATCGCCCGGATCTTCACAACCCGGATTACGATTTCCCTGATGAAATCCTAACCAACGGCATCGACATGATGACCACGTTGATTGATCTGTCCCTGGCGGGTGGCATCACCCCTGGGTGACAGCTTTCACTGCGATTTCAGCCATTTTAACAATGGCTTCCCGTGAATCCGCGACAGCTAGGAAACGTGCGTTATGACAGAATTTCGCACCTTTCACGCCGCTAGCAGCTTCCAGATCGCCATCCGTTAACCCCGCCCAGGCCGCAGGCAGATCAGCGCGTTGTTCAAACGTATCGCTGGACAGTTTGATCCCGTTCAGGGTCCAGTCAGACCCGCGCGGCGTGATCATAAACAGGATATGATCCGCACCCGAATTCTTCAGCGCCGACAGATACGGCATGCCCATGGGCAGCTCCAGCACATGCGCGTCACCCGTCTGCGCAATCGCATCTTCCACCATGCCCCTGGCCCGCACTTTCGCGGCAAAATTGCGAATTTTCGCTTCTACAAAACTGCGCGCAATCGGCAGGGCAGCGAAAAACGCATCATTATCCGCCGTCGGAGACGGATCATCAAACACCGGCTTCAACCCTCCCAACAACGCTGGCAAGGTCAGATCTGACAAGGGCCCAGCCACAGACGGTTCCATCGCGCCATTGTCCAGCAAATCAATCGGCAAGACAAATTTTGCATCAAACGCGGCGTGAACCTCATCCACATTCCCTGCTGGCACACCAAAATCTGCCAGATACGCTTTCCCATAATGCGCCCAGATCAGACCAAACGAACTGTATGGCTGTTCATCTTCACGCAATGGGCCGGGGCGCTGGTGATGGTCAAAGATTTGCGCATCCGCATCATAATCCCCACCTACGTCATAAATAATCTTTTCAGAACTTGGGGTTAACCAGGCTTTGTCGCGGCTGCGTTCAATCTGCGCATCCGGGAACAGGCGTGTCAGAACCACTGAAGATAACAGTTCGTCCGCATGGAAACCTCCGGAATGGGTAACAAGATGGGTAACAGGCATGGTCGCTCTCCGGACGGTTTTTCTGATTTCCGTTCAGTTGTTTCAGCCCCGCCCCGCCAGATCAACCGCTTTGTCACGTCCCTTTCAGATATTTCTGAAATTTCCCGCCGATCCTGCGTGCCCGACAAAGACAGCCTTGGCCCGGATCCCAAACACCGCTAAACACGCAAGTTCATTCAGCCAGGAGCCTCTGTTGAAAACCACCATGTCACAAGCCGTCGAAGATCGTATTTTCCGCACCATTTCAGACGATATTTCAGCGTCCTCTCAACAAGTCAAAGCTGCCGTTACCCTTCTTGACGAGGGCGCAACAGTGCCTTTTGTGGCCCGCTACCGGAAAGAAGTCACCGGCGGTCTGGATGATGCGCAACTGCGTCTTCTGGCCGATCGTCTGACATATCTGCGTGACATGGAAGCGCGACGCGCAACGATCCTCAATTCGATCCGCGATCAGGACAAACTGACCGATGATCTGGCCCGCGCCATTGCCAATGCCCAAAGCAAATCCGCGCTTGAAGACATCTATCTGCCCTACAAACCGAAACGCCGCACCAAGGCGATGATCGCCCGGGAAAATGGTCTTGAACCTTTGTTGCGTGCTATTCAAAATGACCGGTCTGCAGATCCAGAAACCCTTGCAGGCGCTTATCTTTCCGAAACCGTGGAAACCACAAAAGACGCCCTGAACGGCGCACGTGATATCCTGACGGAAGAATTGTCTGAACACGCGGGCCTGGTTGGGAAACTGCGTGATTTCATGAAACGCGAAGCTTTCATCAGCGCGCGCGTGATCGCCGGAAAAGAAAAAGACGGCGCAAAATTCTCTGATTACTTTGACCACCGCGAAAAATGGGCAGATATCGCTGGTCACCGCGCCCTGGCCATTTTGCGCGCCGCAAAAGAAGAAATCGTGGTGATGGAAATTGCCCCGGATGCCGACGAAGGCGTGCCGCGCGCCATCAGCATGATCGCGGCACAGCTGGAAACATCCGGTGACGGCGCGGGCGACACATGGCTGCGCAACGTCGCGGGCTGGGCCTGGCGCATCAAGTTCTCCATGTCGCTGTATGTGGATCTTTTGGGCGAACTGCGCCAGCGCGCCCATGAAGAGGCAATCACAGTTTTTTCCCGCAATCTCAAAGACCTACTGCTTGCAGCCCCCGCCGGTCGCAAGGCCACGCTGGGTCTTGATCCGGGCATCCGCACAGGCGTTAAACTTGCTGCCGTTGATGACACGGGCAAGCTTTTGGACACAGCAACGATTTATCCGTTCCAACCCAGAATGGATGTGCGCGGATCCGAAGCAAAACTACTTGAACTTATCACGCGCCACAACATTGAACTGATCGCGGTCGGCAATGGCACAGGCAGCCGCGAAACCGAACGTCTTGTCGCTGACACATTGAAATTGTTGCCTAAAACGGCAAAGACCCCGATGAAAGTTGTGGTCTCCGAGGCCGGCGCATCGGTCTATTCTGCCTCTGAATTGGCGTCAGACGAATTCCCTGATCTTGACGTGTCCCTGCGTGGCGCTGTGTCTATCGCGCGCCGTCTACAGGATCCTTTGGCGGAACTCGTAAAAATCACCCCCGAAAGCATCGGCGTCGGCCAATATCAGCATGATGTCGATCAACGCCGCCTGTCCACCGCACTGGAAGCGGTCGTTGAAGATGCCGTGAACGCAGTTGGCGTCGATCTGAACATGGCCTCTGCCCCCCTTCTTGCTCAGGTCGCCGGTCTTGGCCGCTCATTGGCCAGCGCCATCGTCTTCCACCGCGATCTGCATGGGGCTTTCCCGTCACGCAAAGCCCTTCTTAAGGTCGCGGGTCTTGGCCCCAAAGCCTTTGAACAGGCCGCAGGGTTTCTGCGTATTCGTGATGGCGATGAACCATTGGACGCCTCTTCGGTTCACCCCGAAGCCTATGATATCGCACGGAAAATCGTATCCGCAAGTGGTCGAAACGCCAGTGAAATCATGGGGCAAGGCAACGCGCTGAAATCTCTGAAACCCGCGCAATTCGTCACCGATAATTTCGGCCTGCCAACGGTTGAAGACATTTTTGCCGAACTCGAAAAACCCGGTCGTGATCCCCGCCCAGAATTCAAAACCGCCAGTTTTGCCGAAGGTGTCGAAGCGATCAGCGATCTAAAACCCGGCATGCGCCTTGAAGGCACGGTCACCAATGTCGCTGCGTTTGGTGCCTTTGTTGACATCGGCGTGCATCAGGATGGTCTCGTACATATCAGCCAGCTTGCGGATCGTTTCGTCAAAGACCCCCATGACGTGGTCAAAGCTGGGGATGTTGTTCGTGTCTTGGTGACCGAGGTCGAAGTCGCCCGTAAACGCATCGCCCTGTCCATGCGAAAAGATGCAAAAGCCACGCCCGACAAACCCGCCAACGCGGCGCCGGGCAACCGCCCCCAGGGCAAGCAAAAGTATCAGGCAGCCCCGCGCAGTAAAAAACCAGCCGCCCAGCAGACCGGTGGTTTTGGCGATGCTCTGCTGTCCGCCATGAATAAAAAGAAATAGGTTAATATCGGATCTGATAGCGGGTGGAACGCCCGCCCGCTTCAGACCGCGATGCAATCCCCGCATTTTCCAACGCCGCAAGATCGCGCGAAACAGTGGCGGCGGATGCGCCTGACATTTTACGATAGCCTTTTGCGCTGATCCCCTGCGCCACCCGGTCCGCACCGCCCGCAAACACCAGGCGTAAAACCTTGTCCTGCCTTGCATTCAGAACCTGCGCATAGGTCTGGAAAAATTGGTTCCGTCGGATCAAAAACAGGGCTTCGTCCCGGGCATGATCAGCCGCATCTTTCAAAGTCTGCAAGAACCAGACAATAAACGGACCCGCGTCAATGCCCCCCTGCCCTTCCTGCCGCCCGGCCTGAAGCGCTGCGTAATACCCTTTTTTGTCACGCTCAATTTGACGCGACAAAGAAAACGGCAGGGCACGCACCCCGGCAAACGTATATTCGATCAACGCCCGTCCGATCCGCCCGTTGCCATCGGAAAATGGATGCACAGATTCAAACCACAAATGCCCAATCGCCGCTTTAACCGGGGCAGACATCGCGCGATCTGTATTCAGCCAGTCCAAAAACTGTTCCATTTCAAGCGCGACACGATCTGGTGGCGGGGCTTTGTATAAGACATCATCCGACCCGGCCACAGCGGAACGGACAATATCAATGTCAAACCGCCGCCATTGCCCCGGGTCTTCGACTTCGATCCCAAAGAACAAAAGCCGGTGCCAGTCCCCCAAAATTTCCGCTGTCATCGGCGCGGCAAGATCACGTGCGGCCAGCATCAATTGCGCCACCGCATCGGAACGCCGGGTGATATCCGCGGCTCCGCGATATTTCATCGATGCAATCACCGACGCCTCGACATCCCGCGCCTCAAGCTGCACACCTTCAATCCCAAAAGACGCAATCGCCTCTTGCACCCGATGTGACAGGTCCAGCGCATTTTTCTGCCCCGCATCAAGCCCAGACATCAGGCCATTCACTTCCCCCACAGCTTCCATTGCCGCCGCAAGCGGTGCTTCGACAGCAAGACGGTCATACCGGAAATCCGGCCAATGTGGAGAGGCCCAAATATGTTTCATGAGGTAAATATGGCCATTAATCGCCTCAATTTCAACAAAATTATGAGGCGATTAAAGATCAAAAGCACCTCAAACGGATCCACTGCCCTCGATTTCGGCGAATGCATCAGGGGCAAGTTCACGCCAGAAATCGAAAATGGCGCTGGCATTTAGGGCAGACACCCAGCCCAGGCGTTCAAATTCGCGCCGATCCATCGGATCTTTCAACCCATTCAAAAACAACCGTTTGTCCGCATCCCTTTGGGTCGGCGTTCGCGCCGCTGCCAATTCAGACACCAATGCAAACAATGCCTTACGCTTCTGACTTTGTGCATAGCGGGCATCTTCTTCACGGGTTTTCAGACGTTCTGCTTCTGCACGCAATGCAGCTTTCTCAATCGCTTCGGGGCTGGCTGCCGGGGCCTGTTCTTTGCGCACCTCCGCCTGAACATAGTCATCACGCAGGGCCGCACTCAGATATCCGGGCACAGATTTTACATCCCCCTGCCCTTTCACATATTCCAGTTTTTTCCCGACATAATCCGCGCCATGTTCGGCAATCCACTGGCGGCTCAGCCGATCTGAAACACCCTGTTTCAACAATTCCTGATAAACTGGTTCCTTACGCAAGCCGTCACCATCATCGATATCAAACATCGCCAGTTGCGGGTTCTCACGGATCAGAAAACGAATATCCGTCACCGCACGCCCCTTTTTGCGAAACTCTGGTTCAATCACGATGTCGGAACTGTTGTTCACCTCTTTCACCGCAGGTTTGATGATCTTCGCGTTCAGATGCTTAAAGCTCTGGTAATACGCGCTGTCATCAATCCCCATCAGTTTCCGAAACACATCCAGCGTCCACCAGCCCGTCGAACCCGTGCGCACAAAACGATAGCAATTCTCATACAATGCCAGCCCGTGACCAGACGAAAAATTGCGCTGAATATTCACATTAATCAGCGCATAGATTTTGGGATCATGCAGTTTTTCGGCCAGCGCAGATGAATAGGAATATTCGCATACCCCGCCTTTAAGCCGTGCAAATGACAACAGCGAAGACACACCCCATTCCTGACGGCCCTCTTCATCCAGCATGTCCCATTCCGCAACCGTCTCCGCCAGGGCCCGCAAACTGGCGCGCAGCGTATCCATATCATTGGAATTATATCCGACCATCATCGCAAGCGTACGCGCATCAATTGTATGGGACGGCGCGGTTGTTAACGTATCATAAGCATTCAGCAGCAATACATTCGACAGTTTCCGCTGCAGCAAAGACAACTTCCCCGAAATGTGAATCGCAGCCACATTCTTGCGCACTGTTTCTCGCCGGAGCGCTCCGGACAATTGCTGGGGATCAAGCGGTTGTTTCGCCATATCATTTCTTTTCTGCTCGCCTGAATATTACATATCAGGTACCCACCTTCAAGTCACCTATGGGTGCCCCAACACGAGATCGGTCGAGAGAATGTACAGCTGTTTGCCCGTACCGTAACCGGGTTCCTTTAGTCCAAAATTCCGTTTTTCACCGCGTTCTACAGGTTCACTTTTCCAGACGACATGATCATATAGGGTCTATTATACCGCAAAATAGGGTCTGTTTAAGGGAATTTGCCGATCCTGAGAATCGGTTCCTTACTCCCTGATTACGGGTCCCCTTTGTCCCGTAAGTGGGTCCCTTTCATCCCGGATATTGGTTCCCTTCGTCCTGAACTGAGGTCCCCAAACATGCCTAACACGTTGATTAACAATCATATCTGTGGCGTAAATATCTTAAAGTACTAAAAGATTCTTATACTGTTTATCTGTGTTTTTCTCTTCATATATACTGAATAAGGCCAAAAGTACCCGATCTACACATCATTAATGGCACCGCTAGCCAGAGAATACTGGTCAGGCATAATTATGTGCGCTATTCATTGAGATATTCGAAAAAACCGAGCACATCACAAAGGGTCCCGGAAGTGAGCAAAACAAATCAGCCCCCCCTGCCCCCATATCAAAATCTCGATCCCGAAGCATCTGCAAAGAAGTTACCTGATCCTATCGATACCCAACGATTCGCAAAAGCCGCAGCTTTCTGCACACGCGGACGCGAAGACCTGGCCCGTCGCGGCTATGCCCCTGATGGCGAAAAACGCCTGCGAAAGTTTTCGATTTGGGAAATTACAAAATACCTGATTCCCGTTGCACCCGCACATTTGCGTCGCGTGTTAAAAGCCAATCCTGACTTACCTCAGGGCGAAGGCGAAAGCGGTTCGAAGTGGTTCACATTGGAAGAGGTTCTTTCTTTGCGCACACATTTTGCGGCAGAGGGTGTCAGCACCAAAGAATACCTGCCCTATCGCCCCGAAGGCATGCCCGCGAAAGTTGCCGCGGTTGCCAATTTCAAAGGGGGCGTTGGCAAAACGTCTACCGCCGCACATCTTGCCATGTCCGCAGCCCTTGACGGATATAAAGTTCTGGTCATCGATCTGGATAGCCAGGGTTCTATGACGTCGATCATGGGCGGCACTGTCCCGGATGAATGGTCTACGGTCTTCCCTCTTCTTGCGAAAGATTACGCAAGGGCGGTCACTGCCGAAAACGAAGTCCGCCGTGCAAAATCACAGCCAGAGATCCCGCTTGATGAAACCCTGAAGGAAGCGCTGGAGGTTTCGCCGCGAAACGTCATCCAGAAAACCCACTGGCCCAACATTGATCTGATTGGGGCACAGCTGAACCTATACTGGGCCGAATTTCAGATCCCGGTCTGGCGCATGGGGCTTAAATCCTGGGCGCTTTGGGACGGTTTGACAAACTTTCTGGAAGACGAAGGCATCCTGGATGAATATGATATCGTGTTGCTGGATACGCCCCCTGCCCTTGGATACTTAACGATCAACGCTTTGGCTGCGGCTGATATCTTGCTGGTTCCGCTTGGCGCATCCTTTCTGGAATTTGATTCAACGGGGCGTTTCTTTGACATGCTCTATACAACATTTGCCTCGATCGAAGATGGTGAAAACGCCCTGCAACGCGCGGCAGGTTTACCTGAGATTAAGTTCGAATGGGATGTAGTGCGGGCGATTATCACGCGTTTTGATGCTAGTCAGCAAACGGATATGGCGAATGTCATTCAGGCCTATTTTGGCGATTTCATGAATGCCTATCGTCAGGATTTCACAGCGCTGGTTGGTCAGGCCGGGGAACAGGTGAATGGGATCTACGAAGCGGATTACCGCGATTTTAACCGTGATACTTATGTGCGCGGGCGCGAAGCTTTTGATCAGACCTACGCCGAGTTCAAGGAACTTTTGATCGGCAGCTGGTGGCGTGACGCAAATATGGAGAATGAATAATGGCCCGACGCAGACGCCTTGTTGCACCCGACGAAAATACGCTGAATGCGCTAGAAGACGGTTTCGCGACGAAACCTCTGGAAACAAAATCCATGGTTCCACCGATTGCCCAGGTCGCGGGCGAGGCCGCTGCTTTGGCTGCGATGGAACAAGTGACGGATCGCGCCGCCCTTGCCCGCACCGAAGCGGATGCCGAAAAATACTATGCGGCACAGACGGCGGGTCTGGTTGCCGAACATATCGCGCTGGATGACATTGACGAAACACACATCCGGCGTGACCGCATGCAGGAAAATGCGGATGAGATGGCGGAACTGGAAGCATCCCTTTTGGCACATGGATTGCGTAGCCCCATCGAGGTCGTGAAAATCGAAGAAGGCTATGGCCTGATTTCGGGATTTCGTCGCCTGAAAGCGTTCAAAAAACTGGCGCAGGATCAGATCTATTTTGAAAAGATACCCGCCTTTGTGCGTCCGGGCGCGGCCAGTGCCGACGCCTATATCAATATGGTGGAAGAAAACGAAATCCGTGCAGACCTGACGCCATATGAACGTGGCCGGATTTCTGTACTGGCTGTGGGGCAAGGCGCGTTTGCTTCGGTTGCGGATGCGGTGGATGCGCTGTTTGCCTCGGTGTCAAAAGCCAAGCGATCAAAGGTGCGCAGTTTTGCCCTGATCCATGAAATGCTGGGCGACCTGTTGCAGTTCCCTGCAAGCCTGTCTGAAAAGAATGGGCTAAAACTGGCGGCGGGATTGCGCAACGGAAATGTCGAAGCGCTTCGAACGGCGTTGGGCGCGGATACTGTCGAAGATCCTATGGGGGAATGGGCGAGAATTGATACTTGGTTGTCCTCTCAGAATGACGTTGAAAAACGTCCATCTCGTGGGGGGCGCCCAAGTGAAATTCGCCGGTTGCCCCCGCGCAAACTGTCGGATGCACAGGCGCTGCAGGTGACATTGTCTGCAAATGCTGCCAAGTTCGAAGTCAAAGGCGCGACCCTGACTGAGGAAAAAGCAGCAGAAATTGCGGATCTGATTCAGGCTGCGTTACAGTCTGACGGTTGATCTGAACTCGGCGAACGTTCACGGATATGAAGGGCAGGGCGCGGAATATGTGGAATTTGGTTGCGGATGTTGGCGGGACCAATATGCGTCTGGCGGGGGTTTCTGATGCGGGTGAAATCTATGCGCAGCACAGGTTCAGCTCTGCCGGCGGGTTGCATTTCCCAGAGGCCTGTCGCGCGTTCATCGCAGGGCAGGGGACGTCGCCCCTATCGGTTGCCGTGGCCGCCGCAGGTGTTGTGCAGGATCGGTCCGTGCGCCTGACCAATGCGGGGCAGGGGTTTTCTTGTGACGATCTTGCGCAGGCCTGTGGCACGGATGACGTGCATATTTTGAATGATTTTGAAGGGGCGGCATGGTCGTTGGCAACGGTGAGCGCCGATGATGTGCAGACGTTGCAGGGTGGCTTTGCATCATGTGATCAGGGGCGGTTGATCATAGGTCCGGGCACGGGTCTGGGCGTTGGTGCCATGATGTATGCGGATGGTCGGCCACATGTTATTGCGGGGGAAGGGGGACATGTGCGCCTTGCCCCGGAAAGCCGTGAGGACGTGGATTATTTTGAGCAGATGATTGCGATCTGGCCCGAAATTCAGATTGGGCATGGGCTGGCAATTGAAGCAGAAGCGATCCTGTCTGGCACTGGATTACCTGTGTTATATCGGGCGATTGCACAGGTGCGGTCTGAACCGGTTTTGTGTGAGAAGGCCGAAGATGTTTTGGCGCAGGGGCGCGATGGTTCTGATCCCGTGGCAGGTATCGCAACGGAAATGTTCCGACGTTTTCTGGGCAGTTTGGCGGGTGATTTTGCGCTGACACTGAATGCACGTGGTGGTGTGTTTGTAACGGGTGGGGTGGCTTTGCGAAATCCTTGGCTGTTTGATGATGCCTTTATCGGTGCGTTTAACGCCGGGGGGCGTCACACGGGCTGGCGTGGACAAATGCCTGTGCATCTGTATCAGAATGACGATTTCGGGTTGCTTGGCGCGCGGAATTTCCTGACATCGCGGGTCGCTGTCTAACCCCAAAGGGCGGGTGCATCTTGACTTCTCTAGAATTGTATACAGTGTTGAGCACGAAAATACATACTGGTTTTGCCGGCAGAAGGGATGCAGCATTATGAAAACTGAATATGGCGGAAAAACCGTTTATGGGGCCAATCTGGGTATCCTGATGCTGGAAACCCAGTTTCCACGTATTCCTGGTGATATTGGCAATGCCACGACCTGGCCATTTCCGGTGCAATATCGGGTTGTGCGCGGGGCGAATCCGGAAAATGTTGTGCGCGGTGATGCGCGTTTGCTGGTCGATAAATTCATCGAGGCGGCGAAGGATTTGGTCGCCAGCGGCTGTGACGGGATCACAACCAACTGTGGCTTTCTGGCGATTGTGCAGGATCAGCTGACAGAAGCCGTTCCTGTGCCCGTCGCCACGTCTTCACTGATGCAGGTGCCTATGGTGCAATCGATGCTGCCACCGGGCAAGCGGGCGGGCATTCTGACGATTTCAAAGGAAACCCTGACCGATCGCCATCTCGAAGCTGCAGGTGTCGCGTTGGATACGCCGGTGTGGGGCACGGAAGGCGGGTCTGTGTTCACCCGGGACATTCTGGGAGATGCGCCACAGATCGATTTTGCCGCTTGTCGGGACGATATGATCACGGCGGCCCGGGATTTTGTAAAAGCGCATCCGGAACTGGGCGCGATTGTCTTGGAATGCACCAATATGACGCCCTATGCGGCGGATGTGCGGCGTGAAACCGGGTTGCCTGTGTTTTCGATCTATAGCTATCTGAAATGGTTCCACGAAAGCCTTGTGCCAGATCGGTTCGCGCATGGCCTGGATGACCCAAAACCGGGAATTGGCCTGCGTTAGAGCCTATTACGACGGCACATAGAGTTGCGAATAGGCGAGGCGAACCAGTTCGATCGTCTGTTCGCTGCGCCGTTCAATATGGGCGCGCAACGCGATGAGGGCCGCTTGGGTGTCGCGGTTCTGAACTGCGTTTGCGATGGTGCGATGGGCGGATAGAAACGTGTTTTCACCGGCCTCTGTGCGATCCATCCCACGCAATTGCCGCAGATTGACAAGGCGCACATAGCGGATGCGTTCGTTCACATTGTTCAGCATTCGGCAAAGTTCATTGTTGCCAGACAGCCCGGCCAGACGCATGTGGAATTCTTCGTCCATTTTCAACAGCTCTGTCAGATCATCGCAGCTGTCATATGTCTTTTCGGTGGCGTCCAGGTAGGTGCAGAAATCGGTTATTTCCGCGTCAGAGGCACGGTCAATGCCGTGGCGCAGGGCTTCGGTTTCTAGGGCACAACGCAGCTGATACAGTTCTAAGATCTGTTCCGGGCTGAGGGCGCGACAGAAAAAACCTTGTCCCTTTGCCAGTGTCAGAAAACCTTCGGCGACTAGGCGATTTAGGGCTTCGCGCAAAGGGGTGCGGCTGACGTTTAGCTTTGATGTCAGATGCGTTTCATTCAGACGCTCGCCGGGTTTGAAATCAAAGTTAATCGCCATGTCACGAAGCGTCGCATACACGCGATCTACGCTGCTGCCTTGATCTGCCATTCTAAATCCGCCCCTTGGTTTTTAAGGCTTTTACACCGGGGGAGGGGGCTGTGAAAAGGAAAATAAAAATTTGTCTTCACAATTTTCGACAGAACTGTATACAGTTTGGAATGCAACTTAAAACCACATGCGGCCAATCCGCCGTGATGACATCCGGGGGATGATGCCTTGAAGAATACGATGAATGGTGCGGAAGCGATGGTGCGTTCACTGGAAGCGCATGGGGTAAAACATATTTTTGGCCTGTGCGGTGACACGACCCTGCCGTTTTACGACGCGATGCACAATCTGGATCACAACATCACCCATATTCTGACCCGCGATGAACGTTCGGCTACTTATATGGCGGATGGCTATTCCCGTGTGACGGGGAAACCTGGCGTGTGTGAAGGCCCGTCTGGTGGTGGTGCGACCTATATTCTGCCAGGCCTGATTGAGGCGAACGAAAGCTCTTATGCGGTGCTTGCGATCACCACAGATATTTCGGTCGGATCCTACGGGAAATACCCGTTAACCGAGGTGAATCAAGAGGCCTTGATGGCGCCGCTGACCAAGTTCAACACCGTGATCAAACGCGCAGATCACATCCCGCGTATGGTGCGCCAGGCGTTCCGCGCCATGACCACAGGCCGGTCCGGTTCTGCGCATTTGGGCCTGCCATATGACATTCAGTATGATGATGTGCCGACGGATGACATCTGGGGCGATGAAAAGCACCAGTCATATCCCGCGTATCGTGCAGCGCCTGAACCTGGTGCGGCTGCGGCGGCGGTTGAAGCGATCTTGAGCGCGAAAAAGCCACTGATTGTGTGCGGTGGTGGCGTTGTGATTGCGGGCGCGATGGATGATCTGGCCAAACTGGCAAGCCGTCTTGATATTGCGGTTGCGACTTCGATTTCTGGCAAAGGGTCTTTGGCGGATGCGCATCCGCAATCCTTGGGTGTTGTTGGGTCAAACGGCGGCACGGATGAGACCTGGGAAATGATGGAAGCCGCTGATCTTGTTGTGTTTATGGGGGCGCGTGCGGGGTCTACAACCACATCCCGTTGGGAAGCGCCGAAACCTGGCCAGCGGATCGTGCATTTCGACAATGACCCGATGGTGATTGGCGCGAATTATCCAACCGAAGTGGGTGTGGTTGCAGATTTGAAGCTGTCTTTGGCGGCGGTGAATGCATATCTGGACGCCCGCGACGGCGATGTTCCACAGTTTGGCGCAGCGGCCCAGATCGCGGATATCAAGGAACGTAAATTCGCGAAGTTCAACGCGCTCGCGGCCAGCGAAACCGATATGATCATCCCGGAACAGATCATCACGGCGCTGAATGCGAACCTGCCGGATGATGGGATTGTGGTTTCTGATCCGGGCACGAGCTGCCCCTATTACAACGCCTATTCACAGCAAAAATTCCCAGGCCGTCAATATATCACCAACCGGGCGCATGGCGCTTTGGGTTATTCCCTGTCTGCTGCGGCCGGGGCGTGGTTTGGCGCGCAGGACAAAAAGGTTGTCGCCATGATGGGGGACGGATCCTTTGCCTTTGCATGCGGTGAATTGGAAACCATCGTGCGCCACAATGTGCCGGTGACCTATATCGTGTTTTCCAACGCGAGCTTTGGTTGGATCAAAGCCAGCCAGCGGGACGATTGCGACAAGCGGTATTACAACGTGGATTTCAACCGCACCAATCAGGCGGCTGTGGCCGAAGCCTTTGGCGTGAAGTCCTGGCGTGTTGAGAAAGCCGAAGATCTGGACGGCGTGATGAAAGAAGCCTTTGCCCATGATGGACCAACCCTGATCGACGTGATCTGTCAGCCGTTGGAAGAGACCGCCGCACCTGTGCGCCGTTGGATGGGCTGATTTTTCCCGAAGGCCTTCATTTCGGCTGACAGGATTTTGCGAAACTCTTGCCCGATCGTGGATAACGGTCGGGCTTTTGACGTGATGATTGCCAGTTCGATTGTCACGGCTGGGCGAAACGGGCGGGTGACGAAACCGCCTTCGCGGTCAAAATGCACAACGAATGGATCAAGTAGGGACACGCCCATGCCTTCTTTGACAAAGCTGAGATTGTTTTTAAACAGATGCGAATGCACACGGGTGCGCCAGCGTTTGCCCGCGTTGTGAAAGGCTTCGCGTGTGCGACGGTGGGTCATATGATCGGGGCCCATGACGACAAAGGGTTCGTCTTCGAGAATGTCTGGCGTCAGCACGTCATGGCGGGCCAGCGGGCTGTTTTCGGGCAGGGCGCAGACGGTTTCAAACTGAAAAAGCTCTGTGTCCAGCGCATCGTAAAGAATCGGCAATTCACAGATCCCGACTTCGAACAGACCGGCGAGCACCCATTCCTGCACCTTTGAGGAATAGTTTGACTGGAAGGCAATCGACAGATCCGGCTTATCCGCAGAGAATTCAGCAATCAGTTTTGGCATCAGGCCAAAGGATAGGGAATGCGGAGAGGCGACCTGCAACTGACCCGCCTGTTTGTTTTGTAGGTCTGTTACGGCCTGGGCCACGTGGTCTAAACCCCGCACAACCGTGTCAATTTCCTGATACAGAACGCCCGCTTCTGGTGTGGGAATCAGCCGACCCTTGCTGCGTTCAAACAGTTTCAGGCGTGTTTGGCGTTCAAGCTGCGACAGAAGATTGGAAATCCCTGGCTGGGAAATGCCCAGTTGGTCGGCCGCACCGGTGACGGTGCCGGTTTCGACGATGGCATGAAAGGCCTGAAGTTGGCGAAAGCGAAGTGACATGGTGCTGGTATAACATTTAATGATGAGCTTGCCACAAATTAATATTTGAAATGATGTGACGGGCTTGGCACGATCTGGGTTCAACAAACAAAGAAATGATCGCGATGTTGCCGAATTTTACAGAAATAAGATGGCATTGCACGCATGTGTAAACAGGGGCCTGCGTATGACTGAACAACAATCTGTTGTTGTGATTGGTGGTGGCATTGTTGGCGTTTCTGCCGCGATCTGGTTGCGGCGCGAAGGCGTGAATGTGACCGTGGTTGATCGCACAGCCCCGGGGGATCGCAGCGCGACATCCTTTGGCAATGCTGGCGTGCTGGCGGCCTGTTCGGTTGCGCCGGTGACCTATCCGGGCATGATCCCAAAAGCGCCGAAATTGTTGTTTGATCCGGAATTTCCGCTGTTCCTGCGCTGGTCTTATCTGCCGAAGCTGACCCCTTGGCTGCTGAAATATCTGTCTCATGCGAATGACAAAGACACGCGTCGCATTGCCCATGGTTTGACCGGAATTACCCATGACACGGTGGATCAACACGAAGCCCTGACCAAAGGCACTGAAGCTGCGGAATGGACCGTGAATTCTGATTATACCTTTGTGTATAAGGATCGCGCCGGGTTTGAAGCCGATGCCTATACTTGGGAATTGCGGCGCGAAGCGGGTTTTGTGCCTGAGATCATTGAAGGCCAGGATGTGCATGATTTTGAGCCGATGTTGGCGAAAAATCTGAACTGTTTGGCGTTGATGCGCGATCATGGTTATGTGCGCGACCCTGGTGGTTATGTGGCGGCCCTTGCGAAAGAGGCGCAAAAGCTGGGCGCTGAATTCCGTCAGGGCGACGTCAAGGACGTGACTTTGACCGACGGGAAAGTCACGGCCGTGGTGACGGATCAGGGCGAACTTGCTTGTGATAAAGTGGTTCTGGCAACGGGCAGCTGGTCAAAGGCCCTGACGGATAAGTTGGGCCTGAAGGTGCCGATCGAAAGCGAACGCGGCTATCACATCATGTTTAAGAACCCCACTCAGATGCCAAAAATCCCCATGATGATGTCCATGGGGAAATTTGTAGCCACGCCGATGCAAGACGGGTTACGCTGTGCTGGAACCGTAGAGTTTGGCGGGTTGAACGACAAAATGTCTGACGGGCCCCTGAAGTTTCTGCGCCGTAAGGTGAAAGAATACTTTCCCGATCTGGAATATTCCGAGGAAGTGCCCTGGCTGGGCCATCGTCCGGCAACAACAGACAGTCTGCCGTTGATTGGGGAAGTGGGGAACACAGGTGTCTTTGCGGGATTTGGTCACCATCATATCGGTTTGACGGCCGGCCCGAAAACCGCACGCATTATCGCGGGGCTGATCACCGGGAAGAAAGAAAATATCGACTTGTCCGTTTATGATCCGGGGAGGTTCTGAACGGGACGACAATGACCGGGAAATATCCGGCAAATTACGAAAACCAAAGGGAGAACTACAAATGTCCAAAGTAACCAAAACAATCGCTGCAGGTCTTGCGGCAACGGCGCTGACCACATTCGGTGCGGCGGCTGAAACCTGGGATATGCCAATGGCGTATTCTGCGACCAACTTTCATTCCGCAACCGGCGCTGAATTTGCGGCCTGTGTGACTGCGGGCACCGGTGGCGATCTTGAGATCGTGACGCACCCAGGCGGTTCCCTGTTTGCGGGTGGCGAAATCAAACGCGCGATTCAGACCGGTCAGGTCAACATTGGTGAACGTCTGCTGTCTGGTCACCAGAATGAAAACGCGCTGTTTGGCTTTGATTCCATTCCGTTCCTGGCCACATCTTTTGAAGACAGTGAAAAACTGTGGGATGCGGCCCGTGGCCCGCTGACAGAACTGCTGGCAGAACAAAACCTGCATCTGCTGTATGCTGTGCCATGGCCAGCGCAGGGTCTGTATTTCAACAAAGAGGTGAATTCTGTTGCCGACATGGCGGGTCTGAAGTTCCGGTCTTATAACAACGCGACGGCACGTCTGGCAGAACTGTCTGGCATGTTGCCGGTTCAGATTGAGGCCGCTGAAATTAGCCAGGCTTTTGCAACCGGTGTTGCTGAATCCATGGTGTCATCTGGTTCCACTGGCTATGACCGCCAGGTTTGGGAAAGCCTGACACATTTCTATGAAGTGGATGCTTGGCTGCCGCGCAACTATGTTCTGGTGAACGCTGACGCTTGGAATGGTCTGGAAGAAAGCACCCAGAATGTGATCAACGGCTGTGCGACTTTGGCGGAATATGCTGGGGATTGGCGTTCTGTTCAATACACCGATTTCACCCTGAATGAGCTTGCGAAAAATGGTATGTCTGTTGGCCCGGCTGGCGACACTTTGACCGCTGAGCTGAAAGAATTCGGTGTGATCATGACCAATGAGTGGCTGGAAAATACCGGTGACGCAGGTCAGGCGATTGTTGACGCGTTCAACGCTGACTAAGCCCATTTATCTGCCGGTTGCGGCAGAAATGTAAAAGCGTTGCGGCGGTGTGTATCGCCGCAACCTGCTGTTGTTGCCCGGGGGCGCGCGGCAGTCAGGGGACGGGAGGATTAAGATGAGCAGTATTCGTAAGGCTCTGGATGGCTTGTATCTGACGGGGGGGATTTTGGCCTCGCTCTGTTTGATTGGCATCCTTGTACTGATCGTGGTGCAGATGGTTGCGCGCTGGACAGGTGAAGTTTTTGTGGGTGCGCCGGACTATGCCGGTTACTGCATGGCAGGGGCATCGTTTCTGGCCTTTGCCTATGCGCTGAACCACGGCAGCCATATTCGTGTGAATTTGCTTTTGGGCGCGATGGGACGTTTCCGCCGCTGGGGTGAGATCTGGTGCTTTGGCATCGGTGCGATCCTGTCGGTGATGTTTGCCTATTACGCGATCAACATGACCTATGGATCTTGGCGCTGGAATGACATCAGTCCGGGGCAAGACGCGACCCCGATGTGGATCCCGCAGATTCTGATGTGCATCGGCACGATCATTCTGGCGATCTCATTCATCGACCATCTGGTTCAACTGATTTTCACAGGGAAACACGGCATGTCCGATGGATCCCTTGATACGGCGGAGTAAGCGCAATGGAAGAATTCTATCTTGTAGGTGTATTCCTATTTGTGCTGTTCCTGCTTTTAGGATCCGGCATTTGGGTTGGCCTTGCGCTGTTTGGCGTAGCTTATTTGGGCTTAGAGATGTTCACAACGCGCCCGGCGGGCGCGGCGATGCTGACAAAGATCTGGTCGGCCAGTTCGTCCTGGACGTTAACCGCCTTACCCATGTTCATATGGATGGGCGAGATCTTATATCGAAGTCGATTATCCCAAGACATGTTCCGCGGCCTTGCGCCTTGGATGGCGCGTTTGCCCGGCGGCCTGGTACATACAAACATCGTTGGCTGTACAATCTTTGCGGCTGTGTCCGGGTCATCTGCAGCGACGCTGACGACCGTTGGTAAAATGTCGATCCCGGAACTGCGCAAACGTGGGTATCCGGAATATATGATCATCGGCACGCTGACGGGTGCGGCGACCCTTGGGTTGATGATCCCGCCGTCTTTGACACTGATTGTTTACGGTGTGTCGGTTGAGGTTTCGATTTCAAAGCTGTTCATGGCGGGCATTTTGCCCGGTCTTCTGCTGGCTTTGATGTTCATGGCTTATGTGGCGGGTTGGTCATTTGTGCGCAAATCCGAAGTGCCTAAGATTGCCGATGAAATGACCTTTGGTCAAAAGATCGCGGAAAGCCGTTTCCTGATCCCGATCGTGCTGCTGATCATCGCGGTGATCGGATCGATGTATGCCGGTTGGGCCACGGCCACCGAAGCCGCCGCAATTGGTGTGATTGGGTCACTTATTCTGGCCTGGGCACAGGGATCATTGACCATAGGCACGTTCATCGAAAGCCTTTTGGGCGCGACACGAACATCTGCCATGGTGGCGTTTATCTTGCTTGGTGCGTCTGCACTGACATTGGCGATGGGTTTCACGGGCCTGCCGCGCGCCTTGGCAGAATTCATCGAAGTTCTTGAATTGTCACGCTTTTCACTGCTGATCGCATTGATGTTCTTCTACATCATCCTAGGTATGTTCCTAGATGGGATTTCATCTGTGGTGTTGACCATGGCAATTGTGCAGCCGATGGTGGAAGGTGCGGGGATTGATCTGATTTGGTTCGGTATCTTCATTGTGGTTGTCGTTGAGATGGCCCAAGTCACACCTCCGATTGGGTTCAATCTGTTCGTGATGCAAGGCATGACCCGCCATGAGATGGGCTATATCGCGAAAACAGCACTGCCCATGTTTGGCATTATGGTTCTGATGGTTTTCGTTCTGATCATCTGGCCTGAACTGGCCACCTGGTTGCCTGAAAATATGCGCAACACACCAGGCGGATAATTTTCCAGACATCTCAGGGCATCCCAAATTGGGGTGCCCTTTTTACTGACCTTCCAAAACCTCCTTCGGAGTCTCACCATGAGTGACCATAAAATTGAAACCATCCGGGTACACCGGATCTTAATTCCTGCCAAAGCGGTACATTCCCACGGCAGCGGTGATGTTGCCGGTATCCATTCTGTTGTGGTGGAAATCACCACGGATACGGGTATCACAGGTTGGGGTGAAGCATCGCCATGGCCAGTGTTTACGGGCACGGCAGAAGGGGCCGCTGCTGCGTTGCATGTCTATCTGCGTCCGCATCTGATTGGTGAAGATCCGGTGCAGGTTGAGAAACACATGACCCTGGCGGATCGTATTCTGATTGGGAATCCAGAAGCCAAAGCCGCGCTGGAAATGGCCCTGCTGGATATCACCGGTAAGATCACAGGTCTTCAGGTGTGTGAATTGGTTGGCGGGCGTCTGCGTGATGACATGGGCATGAGCTTTTCCGTGGCGAACCCTGATTTTGACGCGGATCTGGTTGATATCGCACGGATGTGGGAAGACGGGGTACGGATCTTTAAGTTTAAGACGGGTTTTGCGGATCATAGCTTTGACGTTATGCGTGCAGAAAAACTGCGCGAGATTTACGGCGATGAAATCGACATTCGCATCGATTACAATCAGGGCCTGCGCGCCTATGATGCGGTGCGGTGTATCCGGGATCTGGAACAGTTCCGTCCGACGTTTATCGAACAGCCGGTGAAGATGCATGAACGTGAGGCACTGGCGCATATCACCCATGTGATCGACACGCCGATTATGGCGGATGAAAGTGTGTTTGACCCCAAAGGCGCGCTTTATGGGGCGCAGCATCGGATTGCAGATATTTTCTCACTGAAGATCATGAAATCCGGAGGGATTCGTCGCGCGTTGGAGGTGGCCGCGATTGCACGCGCTGCCGGGATTGAAGTCTATGGCGGATGCATGTTTGAAACCGGCCTGGCCCATGCGGCGGGCACACATTTGATGGCCGCGGTGCCGGATCTGCATTTGCAGGCGGAATTCTACATGGCGACTTATTATGCGTCTGACGATATTCTGGTTGATCCGTTTCCGGTGAAAAACGGCCGCATCCATGTGCCGACTGGTCCGGGGCTGGGGGTTGATGTGAACCCGGATAAATTGGCTAAATATGCTGTGGCCGAGGTTCTGGCATAAGCCAAGATACAAAAAAGCGCAGCATTCCGGCCGCGCTGATTTAGATCTTCATTTCGTTCCGGTCGTTGTTTTCACAGCGATCGGATCATGCATTTACATGATAACGAACCAGGAGTGCACGCCAATAAAAAGCGCAGTAGCAGCCACAAGGATGCCAACACCAAGGATATCTTTTGCAGTTTGTGCCATTGTACAGTTCCTTCGAACAAATCAGTTGCGATACAGCCGAGATAGTCAAAGCTGCGACGGGGGAGTACCACCTGAATCTGCATAGTCGCTTTGCGTCGCGTGCATGGCGATTTTAAATGGGTGCAGAGAATGGTGGCTTGCTTTGGGGCGGTCTTTATGGATTATGTGTATACATAATGGAAATTTGCTTGGCTTCTTATGGATAGATTTAATCTTGGCACGCATCGCATGCCCGTTTCGACACAGTCTGAGACGGCGCAATACTGGTTTAATCTGGGATTGAACTGGTGTTACGGATTTAATCACGAAGAAGGCGTGAAATGCTTTCAGAAAGCGTTGGAGTTTGATCCGGATTGCGTGATGGCGCATTGGGGCGTCGCCTATGGCAGTGGGCCGTTTTACAACAATGTTTGGCGGCAGTTCAGTGTGGCAGAGGCCGATCAAGCGACAGCGATATGTCATAAACATATTGAACGGGCGCGGGCCTGCGCGGATGGGGCAGGGGCCCTAGAGAATATGCTGGTTGACGCTTTGGCGCAGCGTTTTCAGAAACCGCATGCGGTGGATGGCGATGAATTTGATCGTTGGGATGATGCCTATGCCAGCGCGATGCGCCGGGTGTATTATGCTTTCCCGGATCAGCACGATGTGATGGCCATTTTCGCAGAGGCCCTGATGACCCGCACGCCCTGGCGTTTGTGGGATGTGAAAACGGGGCGGCCATCCGCAGACGCGGATACGCTGGAAGCGCTTGAGGTGATCGAAAAATCAATCGCCATGAAGGATGCCGCCGGCGAACAGCAACATCCGGCGATCCTACATTTGCACATCCATGTGACGGAAATGTCTGATGAACCGGAACGTGCGATGCGATCTGCGGATATCCTTGGCACATTGTGTCCGGACGCTGGACATATGAACCACATGCCGGGGCATACCTATGTCTTGTGCGGGGATTATGAGAAGGCAAAGGTCGCCAGTGAAAAAGCCATACGGGCTGACAATATGTATGTGGACTATGCGGGGCCGTTTAATTTTTATACGACGGCCCGCTGTCATGATCTGCATCTGATGATGTATGCCTGCATGTTTCTGGGGCAATATACCCCGGCGATCCAAGCGGCGCGTCAGATGTGCGATACGTTGACGGAAGACGTTCTGTCGGTGCCGGATCGCCCGCAACTGGCGATCACCATGGAAGGCTATTATTCCATGATGATGCATGTGCTGGTGCGTTTTGGGCGCTGGCAAGAGATCATCGACACCCCGATGCCAGGCAACCCTGATTTGTATTGTGTGTCGACAGCGATGCATCACTATGCCCGGGGTGTGGCGCAATCTGCGTTGAAGAACTTCACGGCGGCAGATGAAGAAACCCGTTTGTTTACAGCGGCCTGTGCGCGGATCCCGAATGATCGTCGGTTCTTTAACAACAGCGCGCGTGATATTCTTGCGGTGGGTGAAAAGATGCTGGAGGGTGAGCGCGAATACCATAAAGGCAATTATGGTCTGGCTTTTGCGGCCTTGCGGGAATCTGTGCATCGCGATGATACGCTTGCCTATACGGAACCCTGGGCCTGGATGCATCCGCCGCGCCATGCGCTGGCGGCTTTGTTGGCGGAACAGGGGCATTTTGAGGAAGCCGAAGATGTGTATCGTACGGATCTTGGTTTGAATGGAAAGCTGCAGAGATGTGCGCAACATCCAGATAATATCTGGGCGTTACATGGATTTGTAGAATGCCTGCGTCGTCGCGGGGCGGTGGATGAATTGCCCGCATTTGAACAAAAACTTGCACAGGCCCAGGCAAAAACCGACGTGCTTGTCACATCGTCCTGCCTGTGCAGGACCCAGACAGAAACGCAGGCCCCGTGTTGTGGCAGTTGAGAAGGACAGCAAAATGATTGCGAATTTAATGATGTATCAGCGCCCTCAGCTGGCGGCGGCCCATGATCAGTTCTGGCAGTTGATCCGTGCTGGTTTGAAGGATGCCGGTGTTGATAGTCCGGAGCGCCTGTCACAGGATGCAGAGGAATTCTTTGTCTGGAAACATCCCGATCTGGTGCTAAGCCAGACCTGCGGCATGCCGTATAGGACATGGTTGCATGACAAAGTGCAGTTGGTTGGAACGCCGGATTATGGGTTGGATGGATGTTCACCGGGCTATTACCGCAGTGCGATTGTTGTGCGTGCGGATGATCCGCGTGAAGAGATCTCTGACTTTCGTGACGCTGTATTTGCCTATAATCAGACGTTTTCGCAATCGGGCTATGCCGCGCCATATTGGCATGTGAAATCGCAGGGGTTCTGGTTTGAAAATCGGTTGCACACAGAACAACACCTGAAATCTGCCCGGGTTGTGGCAGAAGGGCAGGCGGATATTGCGTCTTTGGACGGTGTTTCCTGGCGTTTGATGGAACAATATGAACCCTTTGCCAAGAAATTGCGGGTGCTGGCGTTTACTGAACCAACGCCTGGGCTGCCTTTGATCACGTCGCTGGGCCAGGATGCCGGGGTTGTTTTTGCAGCGGTTAAATTTGCGTTGGCGCAGCTGGATGATGACATGCGTGATCTATTGGGCATCCGGGATATCGTGAAGATCGATAAGGCGGATTACCTTGCCATCCCGAACCCGGATGAGGATGCGGGCTGAGGGGTGCTATTGACTTGGCTGCATCAACACGGCAGTTGAAAAGGATGAACACAGATAGCGAAATCCTGAATCTTTTGCCCGCCCGCCTGAAAGAGGCCCGTCGTAAACAGGGTCTGTCCCTTGATGCGGTGGCGCGGTTGTCGGGTGTTTCGAGATCGATGGTCAGTCAGATTGAACGCGGCGAAAGCAGCCCGACCATTGCGACGCTGTGGAATCTGATTTCTGCGCTGCAAATTGATTTTGCAGGGCTTCTGGAAGATGGCGCCACTGCGCCAAAGATCGAAGTGTTGCGCGCCGGACAAACACCCAGCATCGAAAATCGGGGCGAGGGATGTAATATCCGTATTCTCAGCCCGCCGGAAGATGCAGGCCGGCAGGAATTATATGACCTTGAATTCCGCGATGGCGGACGTCTGGACAGTGCACCGCACAGCCGTGGCACGCGTGAACATCTGACTGTAATTTCAGGACAGTTGCAGGTGACATCAGGTGCATTGACCGAAGAGATCAGTGCAGGGGATACCGCGCGATACCCGGCGGATGTGCATCATTGTATCACGGCGTTGAATGGTCCTGCCCGCGCTTTGCTGGTGGTGCAGAACGCCTGATCCCGTTGTTTCCTAAATGTTAGTTGGATGGAATTCTGGCCATTTTGTCCGTTATTTTAGAATTTTTCCTATATTTCGAATTTTCCATCTTTTCGGATTTGATCCGCTATGGTAGATGAATGTCCATCAAATAGGATTCATCTTACTGGAGAACCTCATGTCACAGGGTTTCATTGACCATATCAACAGCACGCTGAAACAGATCGAATCTGAAGGTATGATGAAATCTGAACGCATGATTATGTCCCCCCAGAAAGGCGAGATCACCGTTGGGGGACAGCAGGTTATCAACCTGTGTGCGAATAATTATCTTGGCCTTGCGGATCATCCCGATCTGATCCGTGCTGCGCAGAATGCGATGGAACCGCGCGGGTTTGGCATGGCGTCAGTGCGTTTCATCTGTGGGACGCAGGATATCCACCGGGAACTGGAACAGAGACTTGCGACGTTTCTGAGGAAGGATGACGCTATCCTGTTTGCGGCGTGTTTTGACGCCAATGGCGGATTGTTTGAACCGTTGCTGGGGCCGGAAGATGCGATTGTATCTGACAGCCTAAATCATGCATCCATCATTGACGGCATTCGCCTGTGTAAAGCGAAACGCTATCGTTACATGAATAATGATATGGCGGATCTAGAGGCCATGTTACAGCATGCCCGCAATGAAGGGGCGCGTCATATTATGGTGGCGACGGATGGTGTGTTTTCAATGGATGGCTATCTGGCCAATCTGCCCGAAATCACACGGCTGGCACAGAAATATGAGGCGCTGGTGATGGTGGATGATTGTCACGCCACGGGCTTTATGGGGCCGAACGGGGCAGGGACGCCGGACCATTTTGATGTGGATGTGGACATTCTGACGGGGACGCTGGGCAAGGCACTTGGGGGGGCTATTGGCGGTTATATCGCCGGGCCGCAGCCAGTGATTGACCTTCTGCGGCAGCGCGCGCGGCCCTATCTTTTCTCAAACTCGCTGCCGCCATCAATTGTTGCTGCAGGGCTGGAAGCGCTGAACCTGGTTGAAAAGGGGGCGGATGATCGTAAACGTCTGTTTGAAAATACCATTTACTGGCGCGAAGGGCTGGAAAAGCTTGGCTTTGATTTGCTGCCTGGGGAACATCCGATTGTGCCCGTGATGTTGGGGGAAGCCAAGTTGGCGCAGGAAATGGCGCGGCGTCTGTTTGACCAAGGGGTCTATGTGTCGGGTTTCTTCTTTCCGGTGGTGCCACGCGGGCAGGCCCGTATTCGCACCCAGATGAATGCAGCACTGACACGTGATGAGCTGGACAGGGCACTGGCCGCGTTTGGCAAGGTCGGGCGTGATTTGGCGGTGATTTCATGACCTTGCCCAATACGATGAAGGCCTTAGAAAAATCTTATCCGCGCGAAGGCCTGTGGATGGTGCAGGCCCCTGTGCCTGAACCAGGACCTGACGAAGTTCTGATCAAAATCCGCAAAACTGGAATTTGCGGAACGGATATTCATATCTGGAACTGGGATGAATGGGCCGCGGACACTGTGCCTGTGCCGATGATCACCGGGCATGAATTTTCCGGTGTGATCGTAGATATGGGCCGGGATGTGAGTGGGCTGGAAATCGGGCAGCGGGTATCAGGCGAAGGTCATCTGACCGGCAGTGATTGCCGACAGAACCGGGCCGGTAAATTCCATCTGGATCCAGGTACACGTGGGATCGGCGTGGATGTGCAGGGGGCGTTTGCGGGGTTTCTGAAGCTGCCTGCTTTTAACGTCATTCCCTTGCCGGATGACATCCCAGATGACATTGGCGCGATTCTGGATCCTTTGGGGAATGCCGTACATACGGCCTTGAGTTTCGATCTGTTGGGCGAAGATGTTCTGATCACAGGGGCGGGACCGATTGGCATTATGGCCGCCGCTGTTGCACGGCATGCGGGGGCGCGAAATGTGGTGATCACCGATATCAATCCGGAACGTCTAACGCTGGCGGAACATGTGGTTGGGTCGGTGCGCGCGGTGAATGTTATGCAGGAAGACCTGCGTGATGTGATGCATAGTCTTGGCATGGCGCAGGGTTTTGATGTCGGACTTGAGATGTCCGGCGCGCAGGTGGCCTTGGATCAGATGGTGGATGTTCTGGTGATGGGGGGCAAGATTGCGATGCTGGGTATCCCGCCGGGGCAATCGCCGGTGAACTGGTCCGATATTGTGTTCAAGGCGATCACCATCAAAGGCGTTTACGGGCGCGAGATGTTTGAGACCTGGTACAAGATGATCGCCATGTTGCAGAACGGTTTGGACGTTAGCCGTGTGATCACCCACCAATTTGCGGTGGATGATTTTTCACAGGGCTTTGCCGCGATGAAATCGGGCACGTCAGGAAAGGTTGTGCTGAACTGGGACTAAGGCGGGAACTTTACAGCGCCTCGTAATTTTCCAGACGATCCTTTAGGAAGGTGTAATCTTCGCGGACCTGATCCATGCGATCCAGGGTCAGGGTGATGAAACGGAAATCTTCGGCGGTGTCTGCAAAATTGATCGGCGCAATGTTTTCATCCATCCAGGGCCAGCAGAATGTTGAATTGCCCCAGGTGTCGCCTGCACGATTAAGAGACAGGAAGAAGACCTGATTTTCAAGTGCGCGGGTTGTGGTGAACGCATGCCAGGTGGCAAAGGATTCATCACGATAATACGCCCCGCAATGCAGGATTACATCGACGCTATGTTGCAGGGTTAGCGTGCGGCAGAGTTCGGGAATGCGAATGTCATAGCAGATGATCGGCGCAAGGGTGAAGCCTTTGACCTTGAACGTGAAAACATGATCGCCACGGTCAAAATATTCTTTTTCCATCGATGCGCCATACTGGCACATGTGCAATTTGTCGTAGTGCCCAACAAGGCTGCCATCCGGCGCGACAACAGCAATGGCGATATAGGTGCCGGATGCATCGCGGCGGGCGAAACTGTAGGAAATAAAGACACCACAATCCTGAGCCACCTGACGCCAGCATTGAAAAGATGCACCGTCCAGAGGTTCTGCGATTTCATCCAGACATTCAAATGCCGGGCGGGAATAATCGATGCTGGACAATTCGGGCAGAACCACGAGATCCGCGTTCTGCGTATCCAGTTGTGCCCGTATTTTTGCAGCCGAGGTCACAAGATGGGCATCCCGTTCGGCAGCCGTTGTCATGGCAGGGATTTCGATCTGACAGGCCAGCAGTGTCAGAGTATCAGTTGATGACATATGTCAGTCCTTGTCTTTCCAGTATTCCCCCAGAAGGATCCGGTCGGCTTCGATTTTTTCGATCCGTTCAATGACTTCGGGGGTTTGTTGTAGGGTGTAAAAGCCGATCAGGGCTTCGATCATAATGGTGGCGCTGACGTAGGATTCAAAGAACAGTGGGCTTTGGTTGGGCGTCAGAAGAACGTGGTCTGCGATCATGGCCAGCGGCGATGCTGGGCTATCGCTGATTGCGATGATTGTTGCGTTGCGGTCATGGGCAACCTTGCCCAGACGGATGGTTGCATCTGCGCAGGGTTGCTGGCTGACGGCGATCACGGCGTCATCGGCGCAGATGTCGGTGATTGTATCGGCGTAGATCCCGCCTTCGGACCGGATCAGGCAGAATTTGTCACTGGCCATCCCGCCCAGATAATTTAGATATCCGGCAAAGCTATGCGAGGCCTGCATGCCAATCAGATAGACACGCCTGCTGTCTGAAATCACGCGGGCGGCTTGGGCCAGAAGATCGGCGTCCATGCTGTCAAACAACGTGGTGATATTTTCGCCAACTGCGTTTTGAAGGTCGCTCCAGAAACGGTGGTTGTCGTTGGAAATATTGGCCTTTTGCAGGTGCTCGGCGCGCAGCTGATAATAGCTGACATCATGTTGCTGCACCTGTTTGCGATAGATTTCGCGCAGTTCACCGTAGGTTTCAAAGCCCAACAGTTTGGCCAGACGGGAAAAATTGGGCAGTGATACGCCGGCATTTGCTGCGACCTGACGCATGGAAAGGGTTGCGATATCACCGGGATGCTCCATAAGATATGTGGCAACGACTTTTAACGCGCGGGGCAGTGTCGCATGCATTTCCCGCAGGTGTTCATTGACCTTTTGATAGTCGCCCATATTCTTTGATGTCCCCCCCGTTGCTATTCAAATTACACAGGAATTAGCGTTTGTGCAATAATTTGAGAGAATTTCTCATTTGCAAAATTTTCGCGACGGGTAGGATTGAAATCCGGGTCGCCAACGGATGTGGGTTTTGGTAGAAGTTCCTATGACAACAAACAATTTTATCCCCAAAGGCGCGGCCAGTTTCAGCGTTGATTATGACGGACCGACGAAAGACATCTACTTTCTGATGTTGCCGAAGATGACGATGCTGGCTTTCAGTGCAGCGGTGGAACCCCTGCGTGTTGCCAATCAGGTGACCAACAAAGAATTGTACCGCTGGTTTCTGATGACCGAAGATGGCGCGCCTGTGAAATGTTCAAACGGCATTGCGATTGTGCCGGATATGGGGTTGGAAAAATTGCCATCTGGGGCGTTGGCGTTTGTCTGTTCAGGGACCGAACCTTCGGCCAGTTTTTCTGATAAAACCCTTGGATGGATTCGGCGGCAAAAGGCGTTTGGCGCAACAATAGGGTCTGTTTGTACGGGGGCATTTGCCCTGGCCCAAGTGGGGGCGTTGGACGGGCGAAAGTTCACGCTGCACTGGGAAAATCAACCTGCGTTCTGTGAAATTTTTTCGGATCTTGTGCCGACGGGAAACCTGTATGAGATCGATCGCGGGCTGATGACCTGTGGCGGGGGGAATGCGGCGACGGATATGATGCTGGAAATGATCGAACGGGATCATGGTCAGGATCTTGCGGTGATTGTATCGGATATGTGTATTCATTTCCGGTCAGACAATCGCAAAGCCGTGCAGAAATCGGCGTATTCGGTCGCGCTAAGCAGTCGCAATCAGCACCTGATCAATGCGATGCAACATATGCATGCAACGTTAGAAGATCCTGATGATATTGCGGCTATCGCTGATGCGGTTGGGATTTCGAGACGGCAGTTGGAACGTCTGTTTAAGACCTATGTCGGTACATCACCGGTGCAGTTCTATATCGATCTGCGCGTCGGGCGTGCCCACGCATTGTTGAATGAAACCAGTCTGTCGATCACTGAAATTGCCGCCGCAACCGGGTTTAACAGCACGACCCAGCTGGCGCAGCGGTTTCGCAAGCGGTTCGGACAATCGCCGGGCGCGTTTCGCAAGGGCTGGATCGAGAAAGATCAGGCCTCGGCGGAATAGGTGCGTTCGGGCAGGGGGACTGTGTCTAGGCGTTGCTGAATCATATCAGAAAAAGCCATTTCCGCGCGGTTCAAGCGCGAAGATTTATGCTGCACCAGGTGAATATCAATGGGCAGTTCCTGTCCGTAGGGCGGCAGACGCCACAGCTCGCCACGGGCCACAAAGCGTTCTGCCACATGCAGGGGCAGGGGGCCAAAGCCCAGACCGGCGGTGATCATGCGTTGTGCTTCGCCTAGGTGGGACGTGTATCCGATCACGCGATCATCCAGCCGGTGTTGTGCACGTAAAAGTGCGATGGGGCGCAGGGCATCCCACAGCTGATCTGTGCGAAAAGAGATCGAAGAATGCCCAGCCAGATCATCCAACGTCAGGTCACGTTGGCCAAAGAGGGGATGCCCGGGGCCACAGTAAAACCCAAAAAACGACCGGTATAGGGTCTGATATCGCAGCATTGGGTGCTGTTCGTGCACAAGGCAAATCCCAAGGCTGACCGATTTTTCCAGCACCGCCTGTTGTACGGCTTTGCTGGACATGACTTCTAAATCAAAGCTGACTTCGGGGTTTTCGTGGTGAAAATCTGAAAGAAGCTGATCAAAGAACGGGCTTTCGATCCGGCTGAGAAGGGCAAGCTTTACCTTGCCGGTGACCACATCTTTTGTGCCCTGTGTGGTCTGGATCGTGCGTGCGAGGGATCCAAAGATATCAAGGCATTCCTGATATAACATCTGTCCCGCGGGGGTGACGCGAAAATGGGATGGGCCCCGATCGATCAGCACAGTTTCAAGGCGCGTTTCAAGGCGTTTCAGGGCCTGGCTGACCGACGGCTGACGCAGCATCAGACGTTTGGCCGCCAGTGTGATGCTGCCTTCCTGAATGATGAACATAAAGGTACGCAGCAGGTTCCAATCCAGTTCGCGGATCAGCTTTTCCGGGTTTGTGTGATCAGTCATTGATTTGATCTATGCCCTCTATTGACCATATCTATTTGCGCTATGATGAAAACAAACGCAACCTGCCCTTAACATCAGATGAGTCCCCTGGCGGGCATTGCAGAAAGAACGCAAGTGAAGAAATCGAACCTGTTTTATCAGTCCCGCGCGCGCAGACCAGAGGTCGACCGTGCCGAAGGCATTTATATCTATGGGAAAAATGGCGAACGTTACATCGACGGATCATCCGGTGCGATGGTGTCTAACATTGGCCATTCGAACCAGAATGTTCTGAAGGCGATGAAAGCCCAAATGGACAGCGCGACCTTTGCCTATCGTCTGCATTTCGAAAACAGCGCGGCCGAAGATCTGGCCACGGAAATTGCAGAACGCATGCCTGAAGGGCTGAACAAAGTGTTCTTTGTGTCAGGCGGATCAGAGGCGGTTGAAAGCTGTGTGAAATTTGCGCGTCAATGGGCGGTTGCGGCCCGGCAAAGCAGCCGCTGGAAGGTGATTTCCCGCTTTCCGTCTTATCACGGTTCTACCCTTGGGGCACTTGCCCTGACTGGATACGGGCCTTTGAAAGATGCGTTTTCGCCGCTGTTTAAGGACATGCCAAAGATCCCGGCACCGACCTGCTATCAGGATCAGGATAATCTGTCGGATGAAGAGCGCGGGCTGAAATATGCGGAGATGCTGCGCGATGAAATCATTGCACAGGGGCCGGACACGGTTCTGGCTTTTGCGATGGAACCTGTGGGTGGGGCGTCGACGGGCGCGCTTGTGGCGCCGGACAGTTATTACACCCGCATCCGTGAAATCTGCGACGAATTTGGCGTGCTCTTGATCATGGATGAAGTCATGTCGGGCGTTGGTCGCACCGGCACATTCATGGCATCGGAACATTGGAATATCCGCCCTGATCTTGTCGCTGTGTCCAAAGGATTTGCCGCCGGTTACGCCCCGCTTGGGGCGATGATTGCAGATGAGAGCATGGTTGAAACCGTGCTGGATGCAGGTGGTTTTGCCCATGGGCATACCTATGCGGGCAACCCGCTGGCCTGTTCTGCTGGGCTTGCCGTTCTGAAGGAAATTGACCGGCTTGATCTGATGGCCAACACCCGTGCGATGGGGGATCATCTGATGTCTGGCCTGCGGGGCCTGATGGATCGCTATTCTTTCATTGGGGATGTGCGCGGTAAAGGTTTGCTGACGGCGTTTGAAATGGTGTCGGATCGTGACACGATGAAGCCTCTGCCCAAGGATCTGAACGCCTATGATCGCTTTGTTGAAATTTGCTATGAACGCAATCTGATCACCTATTCACGACGGACCCGTGGGGGCATTGATGGGGATCACTTCCTTGTGTGCCCTCCGATGATCGTCACGGAAACCCAGGTGAATGACATTCTGAATATTCTTGATGACAGCCTGGGTGTGTTCGCCCGGGAAAGCGGCCTGGAGGCCTGATTATGCCACGTAAAATTATCCTGACCTGTGCGGTGACTGGGTCTATCCACACCCCGAGCATGAGCCCCTATCTGCCTGTTACCCCTGATGAAATTGCCACATCTGCGATTGAGGCAGCAGAGGCGGGGGCATCTGTTTTGCATCTGCATGCGCGCGACCCGGAAAATGGCAAACCCAGTTCCGACATTAATGTGTTTCGCCAGTTTCTGCCGCGCATCAAAGACGCGACCGACGCGGTGATTAACCTGACAACGGGCGGCAGTTCGCAGATGACCGTGGAACAGCGTTTGTCCGCGCCTGCTGAGCTTGCGCCGGAAATGTGTTCGCTGAACATGGGGTCGATTAATTTTGGCCTGTTTCCGATGAAAGACCGTTACACGGATTGGAAACATGATTGGGAAGAACCCTTTCTTGAGAACACCCGCGACGTGGTTTTCAAGAATACGTTTCAGGATATTGAAGCGGTGTTTGGCATGTTGGGCGACGCGGGCGGGGCGAAGTTTGAATTTGAATGCTACGACGTTGGGCATATTCAATCTGTGGCGTTTTATTTGAAGCAAAACCGCATCAAAGCGCCGGTGTTTTTGCAGTTTGTCATGGGCGTTTTGGGGGGCATTGATGCCAGCCCGCAAAGCCTGATGATGATGAAGGAAACGGCGGACCGGCTGCTTGGCGATCAATATGAGTTCTCGGTTCTGGCGGCGGGACGTCAACAGATGACCCTAGGCACGATGTCTGTGATTTTGGGCGGGAACGTGCGTGTGGGGTTGGAAGACAGCTTGATGATCAGTCGCGGGGAACTGGCCATCAGCAATGCGCAACAGGTGACCAAGATTCGCACCGTGTTGGAAGAACTTGGGTATGAAATTGCAACGCCGGATGAGGCGCGTGAGATGCTGCAGCTGAAGGGCGCAGATAAGGTAGGGTTTTAAGAATGAAAGTTTTTGCTGATCAGGCGCATCAGGCCCTGCACGATCCCAGCGGTTATCTGGTGGATGGCGTCATGCAGCCAAATCCAGAACAGCCCGAACGTATGGAGCGGCTTTTGGCGGGTGTCGCCGCCGGTGGTCATGAGGTGAGCGCGCCGGAAGATCACGGGTTGTCGCCCCTGGCGGCGGTGCATTCACCGGCCTATATTAAGTTTCTCTCGACCGTGCACAAACGGTGGTCGCGCAATCCCGCCGCTGCGCCTGAAATTTTCCCAAACATTCATCCAGATCGCCGCACGGCCAGCTATCCGACTTCTGCGATTGCGCAGACAGGCTTTCACGTTGCCGACATGTCTTGTCCGATTGGGGAACATACTTGGGACTCTGCGCGCTGGTCTGCCAATTGCGCGGTCTCGGCGGCACAGGTGGTTGAGGCGGGCGATGACGTGGCTTATGCCCTGTGCCGCCCTCCGGGCCATCATTGTTTTAGTGATCTGGCGGGTGGGTTCTGTTATCTGAATAACAGTGCGATTGCGGCGCAATATCTGCGTAAGACCCATGATCGGGTTGCGATTATTGACGTAGATTTGCACCACGGCAACGGCACCCAGGGCATTTTCTATGAACGCAGCGATGTGTTCACCTTGTCTATCCACGCAGACCCCGATCGCTTTTATCCGTTCTTCTGGGGGCATTCCCATGAAGTGGGCGAAGGGGCCGGGCATGGGTACAATCTGAACATTCCACTGCTACGTGGCACAGCAGATGATGGGTTTATGAAAGGCCTGGCGGCTGGTCTTGAGGATGTCAAAGCCTTTGCCCCTGGTGCGGTTGTGATCGCCTTGGGTCTTGATGCCTATGAAAACGACCCCTTTGGCGGCCTGTCTGTTTCAACCCCGGGATTTGCTGTGATGGCGAAATTGCTGGCGGGCCTGAACTTGCCGACTGTGATTGTGCAGGAAGGTGGATATCTGTGTGACGAATTGGGCGAAAATCTGCATTCTTTCCTAAGTGGTTTTGAAGAGGCGTGCGCATGAAAGATTGGGTCAGATCACCTGTACGGTCGGTTCCCGAGGATTGGATCGATTACAACGGTCATATGAACCTGGCCTATTACGTGATGGCCTTTGATCACGATCTGGATGACCTTTTAGATCGTGAAATCGGGGCAGGGCCGTCGTTTAGCGAACGTCATAATCAAGGGCCCTTTGCCCTGCAGAATCATGTGCATTATCTGGATGAACTGCTGGAGGGGGAGCGGTTCTATTGCAAATTTCTGATGTTGGATGGGGATGCCAAGCGCGTGCATATTGCAGGATCTATGCATCGGGAAAAAGACGACTCACCTGTGTGTGTGATGGAACAGGTATTGGTCAATGTGGATCATGGAACCCGTCGTTCTGCGCCTTATCCGGAAGAAATACAGGGGCGTATTGCCGCTATGGTTGAATTGCATCGCGATGTAGAGCGGCCGATACAGATCGGGCGTCCCATTGGATTGCGGAAGTCGCAAAATTGACCGTATGTGTCACATCAGCACTGTTACATATGTGATATCTGTGTCTTTATGTCGGAAACCACACGCCGATTGTCGTGAAAAGACAGCGGGATGAAGGGATCGAAAAAACGTCAGATGAACAGAAAAGTTTATCAAATGACAAAAAAGCACAAATTAAATTGCGAATGCTAAAATATTTGCATAATGTGCCGGACTAACAACCGGGACGTCGCCACTAAAGAAGCCACGCCCATAACGCATAAACCAGTCTATAGGGAGAAAACTATGACATTTACTAAACTGACCAAAGGTCTTGCTGCCGGTGCACTTGGCGCACTGATGTCCACAGCGGCAATCGCGGAAGACATCACCCTGCGTTTCGCAGGTGTGTTCCCGATCGACCACCAGGGTACAAAAATGATGGAACAGGTTGCTGCTGACGTTGCTGCAGCTGGCGTTGGTCTGTCCATCGACGTATTCCCTGCGAACCAGCTGGGTTCCGGCGAAGCACTGTTCGAAGACGTTGCACGTGGCAACATCGATCTGGCAGCTGCGTTCATCTACGCTGACACCGATCCTCGCCTTGAGTTCCTGTCCATGCCATTCCTCGTTGGTGGCTGGGATGACATGAACAACATCATGCGCAACCTGGATTCTGAATATAACACCATTCTGCAGGAAATCGTAGGCGACTACGGCGTGCAGGTTCTGGCACAGAACCCTGAAGGTTTTGTTGGTATCGTGGCAACAAAAGAGCCAACCAACTGGAACACTTTCGACGACAAAGGCATGAACATCCGCGTATGGTCATCCAACGTTGTAAAATCCATGGTTGAATCACTGGGTTTCCAGGCGACAACAATGGCTTGGGGCGACATCTTCCCAGCGATCCAGTCCGGCATTGTTGACGGCGCGATCTGCTGTACCAAGACTGCGACTTACTCTATCTTCGCACAGTCTGATGTTGGTTCACACTTCATCGAGTACAACTCAATCTCTGAGCTGACAACTTTCTACGGTTCACAGCGTTCTTTGGACAAGCTGAACGACGAGCAAAAAGCTGCTCTGCAAGCTGCGATGACCAAAGCGTCTGACGACTTCTTTGCTTACAACCGTGAAAACGACGCGGTCTTCGGTGAGAAGCTGGTTGAAAGCGGCTACACCATCCTGAGCCTGAATGACGAAGAGCAAGCTGCAATGGCTGCACACGTACAGGAAAACATCTGGCCTCTGATGGCTGAGAGTGTTGGCCAGGACGTTATCGATCGTCTGCTGGCTGCAAAAGCAGCTAACTAATCGGTAGTTTCTGAAAGGGCCGGCGAATTTGCCGGCCCTTTTTCTACGTTCTGAAACATACATGATACGATAGGGGGGGGCATGACGAATACTAATTCAGGTGGATTTTCAATCCTTCGAAACGACTGGGTCCGGGCTGCTATACTGGCAGCAATTGTGGCGATTTCATATTTTCTAGAGTTCCGGATCGGAATGGGGATCGGCGCATGTTTGTTGATCCTGAGTGTCTTTTGGCACGTGTCCACGGACCAGGGTGAATATAAAGTAACAGATGAATTGCCAGTGTTGATTGGCGCGCCGATGGGATGGATCCTGATTGGTGTAAAGGCAATCACCACATTTTCTGGCTGTCTGATGGCCTTTACTTTTGGCCTCGTGGTTGTTCGACGCTATATATTTGGCCTTGATGTTTTCGCATATGAAGAATGGCTTCTGGCGATCAGCATTGTGGGTTACTTCACTGGCGCTGTTCTGGCATCTGAGCGTAAGCTGCACATCAACGCCGATATCCTTGGTATCATCATCCACAACCCGCGCCTGATCTGGTGGCGGGGTTTTATCGTGATGTCGATTGAACTGTTCGTAACGGTGTTCATCGTCTATGCCTGCTACGTCTCGCTTGCGGATGACTTTTCCTTCCCGCGTCTCAGAGCAACCCCAGTTCTGCGCGTTCCGTTCGTGTCCTGGCGCATCGCGATCATGGTCGCCTTTGGCCTTATGTCGATGTATTCCGCGACTTATCTTTACGTTCATATCCGCAAGGGCCTTGGTCTGCCCCTGAAAGCTGACACCCTTGAGGAGGCAAACGCATGATTATTACCGGAAGTCTGATTATTGTCTGCGTGATGCTGCTTCTTGGCGTCAGCGTATATGTGGCCTTCGGGTCAGTTCTGATCTTTATCGCAATGGTCGGCGACCAGTCTATCTCTGGTTACCTGCCAACAGGTTCAACAGGGATCCGGTCCCTTGTGTTGCTTGCGATTCCACTGTTCATGATTGCCGGTGGCATCATGGAAAAAGGTCGGATTGCTGCGCCGCTTGTGTCACTTGCTGAAATGTTCATCGGTCACATCAAAGGCGGGCTGAGTGCCGCTGCGGTTCTGGCCTGTGGTGTGTTTGGTTCCATCTCTGGTTCTGCGAACGCAACATTGACCTGTATCGGTGGCATTATGATGCCGCATCTGAAGAAAGCGAACTATCCCAGAGGGCAGTCTGCTGCGCTGATCGTGTCCGCAAGCCCGCTGGGCCTGCTGATCCCACCAAGTTCATCGCACATTCTGTACGGTTGGGTTGCACAACAACACGTGTTGAAATGCTTTCTGTCCACGGTGATCCCGGCGATCATTCTGATCACACTGCTGATTATCACCAACCAGATCATGTTGCGTAAGCACAATGATATCCAACTGACAGAACGTCCGAACCCATTTATGCCTGCGCTGATGGGTCAGGGTCGCCTGGCCGGTCCGGCACTTATGATGCCTATCATCATTTTGGGCGGTATCTATGGTGGTATCATGACCCCAACCGAAGCTGCGGGTATTGCGGTGGTTTATGCGATCCCGGTTGCGATCTATTTCTACAAAGGTCTGACTTGGAAAACACTGGCGCAAACCATTCAGCGTTCTGGCGTTACCATTGGTGTTGTTATGGCGATGATCTTTATGGTTCTGATCGTATCTGACAACCTGATCGCTCAGGGTGCCCCACAGATCGCAAAAGACATGGTGTATTCCGTATCTGACAACCCAATCGTCATTCTTCTGATGATCAACGTTGTGATGATCCTGATCGGTATGCTGATGGATGATATCTCTGGTTTGCTTTTGGCGACGCCTATCCTGCTGCCCATCGCGCAAAGCGTTGGTATGGACCCGATCCATTTCGCGGCGGTGATCGGTGTGAACCTGGGTATGGCGAACATCACGCCACCAACAGCACCACTGCTGTATCTGGGGGCGCAGGTGTGTGAAACGCCTGTTGCAAAGATGCTGTGGCCCACTCTGGTCTTCATCGTATTTGCATGGTTGCCAACACTGATGCTGACCACGTTTATCCCGGAACTGGCACTGTTCCTGCCGGACCTGCTTCTGAGCAAATAGGCAAAGTGAAACGACAAAGAAAGAGCCCGCAATTTGCGGGCTCTTTTTATGTGGGTCAGTGATTGATGGTTGGCCCTTTTTTACGGGGTCAGAACTTGGCGATCAGATTCAGGAAGACGCCTCGGTTGGTGTAATCAATCTCGCTGAGATCATCCGACACATTGCCCCATTCATATCCCAGGCCGATCTTGGCATTGTTGCCGACGTGTCGATAGCCAGCCAGCAAAGCACCGGTTTCGCGTGTGCCGCCTTCGGTGTGCAGAACACGCGTTTCAGCTAGGACATCCCAGTTGTGTACGACATGCCAGTCAAGACGGAGAATACCCAGGTGGGCGGTGGAATCTGTGACAATTCCCGTGGTGCGATCGGTGATATCGGACGCGCGGACACCATATTTCCCACCAAGAGTGAACTGGTCATTCAGGTCATAATTTGCGTCGACAGAAAAGATATGGCTGCGCTGTTTCGGACCTGTGGTTGAACCTGACACATTCACCTGGTCAACGCCGGGCAGATCATGCAGGAAAGTATATCGCAGAAGGGCGTTCAGGCGGTCATTTTCCACCGGACGATAGGCGTAGCCCAAGCTGAATTCTGCATATTCCCCATCGCGAAAATCACCTTCGGCACTGTCCGCGTAAAGCGCATCTAGATTTGCCAGGAAACGCCAATTGTCGGAGACGCGGTTTTCGTAACCAGCGGAAACGGCCCAGACTTCTTGATCTTGGCTGAGGCCTGCGCCATCATCCGTGCGGTATTCCAATCGTAAACGTGCGCTTTGATCATCGGCACCGGCATAGGCAACGCCCGCGGAATAGGCGCGGCGTTCAAAATCGCCGTTGATCGGGTCACGTACGTCTCCGGCTTCAATCGCCGCGGATAAGGTCCAGGTGCTGTCAGGCGTATAGGTTACGCCGTAAGACTGGGTCAGAGAACGGCGCGTGCCGAAGAGGTCCCAGTTGTTTTCCATATAGGTGGAAACGTTGTCAGATACGCGATATTTACCGCCCAGAACCACGGTGCCACGGTCTTCGCCGATAAGGCTGTAACCGGCACCTGTGCGGGTCGGGTCTAGGGTGTAGCCCAGGTAAATCTCATTATCAGCGGTTGGGGCATATCGCAGACGCAATTTACCGCCCGCGCCCTGATCTCCGCCGGATATTTCAGCGAGAAGGCCCAGTTTTTCAGTCAGTTGCGCGTCAACACCCAGGCCAATGCGGTTGTCACGTTCGAGCCCACCGGAATGGGATAGGGCTGCCTGACCAAAGCCGTAATATGTCAGATCTTCTGTCGGTGCATAGGTGATACGGGTGGCAAAATTTGTCAGGCGTCCCGTGCGTCCGGCATCACCTGGGGTGACGCGATCTTCATGGTTTAGACCTGCGGCAATGGTCCATTGATCATTCATGTCCCAATTCAGCGAAACTTCGCCTTCCGTCAGGCGTTCACCACCAGATTTCTCGAATTGTTCAAATTGTGCACCAAAGCTTAGCTGGTCGGACAATTCAGCTTCGACATCAAATCCGAATAGATCCTGATCCTGTGAAATGTCTTCGTTCAGCGTGCTGAAACCGGCGTCTTTATGTTCGTACCAAATATCTGCCTGGCCGGGTGTCGTCAGGCCCAGATCGGCGAATTTAAGACCCGCCTCGATACGCGTACCATTGGCAGCGGCCCCGCTGCCTGTGGGCAGATCATTCAGGGAAAGACCACCATCGGTGGACACTGTGCGACCAAATCCCGGACCCTGGGTATGGGCGATTTCAGCCTGAACAAAGCTTTGACCGAATTCATACCGCAGATCTACGCCATGGGTTGTCTGATCCGCAGCGCCAGTTTCGTCGCTGCTGGCACTGAGGCCAAGACGCAGATTATCCGTAACCCAAGCTTCGGCACGGCCACCAAAAGACGCACCATCAAGGTTGGCACCGCCCGGGGTGTATTCATAAAGCGCCACCAGGTTAACGTCATAATCCCCACTTGCGCCACTGATCAGGCTGTTGCCGGATGTCGAGGATTGCAAAGGTTTGCTGAGAACCACAACACCTTGGATATAGTCGATCTCATAATCCTGCCCGGCGATCAGAGTGGTGGTTTTCACCACGCGCCCCGTGTCCGGATCAATCACTTGGATCTGCAGGCTTTCGGATGCGCCGTTGATATCCTGATGCGCTAGGAAATATACGGATCCGCCCGTTCCACGCAAAATGTCGCGTTGGGGCAAAGTATCAGGCGATGCACCATAAACCGTGAGCTGGCGGCGGGCATTGCCGCTTTCGGTAACAGAAGGCGAGGTATAGCGCAGCTCTGCCCCATATAGATCACGGGACTGGGCCAGTAGGCGATCTTCGTTCAGGTCATTGCGGAAATCACCCCAGGTGAAGCGCAGACGATCATTTTCCGCCCGCAGATAAACCCTGCCAGAAGTGGGGGTATTGTCTACGGCGGTGCTGTCATCCCCGTAAGTCGGATATAGATCTTCGGGATCAAGGCGTTTAATCACATGACGGGGATCTTTGTCATTCAGACGATGAAAGATGTCTTCCAGATCTCCTTCACCGGTGTCGGCCGAGGATGTGATGCGCCAACCACTTTGGGTGCGCCCATCGACATAATAGGCCAAACGCCCGTCGGAATAATTGCGTTCAAAGTCGGGATCCGCTTCGGCTGCATCATCTTGAAGGTGCCGTCCGAAGGTCAGGTCGGCAAGTGCCACATAGAACCATTCCGATCCCGGGATTTCCACGTCACGTTTTAGGGATTGGTTGCCAAATGACAGATCCACCACGTGGTCGCCTGCGGGTAAAATGCGGCTGACGACAAACTGACCGCTGCCATCCACAGGCACGTCACTGCCCATGATACGCACGGTTGATCCCGGTGTCAGGCCGGTGCCGTGGGCCGTGATCTGCCCCCCCCGGATCGGGATATTGCGCACACGTGTGCGGTCTTCGCCTTCACCGGCGGCCACCACATTGCCATTGGTCTGATGGGTTGGAAAAGAAGCACCCATACGTGTTACGGGCAAAGGTGCGGTTTCATCAAAGCGGCCCTGTGCGTCATAGACCCGTAATGCATAGGTGAAATCACCACTGCCACTGGCGGGCATTGTCCAGTTTACTGTTCCATTTGCATCCGCAGGAAGGGTTGCGATTACCGGACGCCCGCGGCGGGCATTGTCGCGAATGCGGATTTCTGATCGGGCAATATAAGCGGGGTAATTGGCTGAACTGCGGAAACGCACCACATCGCCCACCTGAAAGCCAGCCCGTAAATCAGAGGTTGCGACATTCAGCAGGCGTTGTTGCTGCAACCCATCATAACGTACATCCATCCCGGCGCGGGCAATGGCACGGTCTTCGTCGCGCCGCAGATTGCGTGGTGGGCGAGCCCCGATAAAGGGTTGGTTATCAATAGAAATGGCGAAACCAGTGGTCTCGAATTCATCATTGGTGGTGATGCGCCCCTGTTCGGTATTGCGCCCGATGGGCAGGCGTGCGGTGGCTGGGGTGCATTCGGCCTGATCGGGCAGACATGTCCCAGGGGTCTGGGCATAACCGGCAACAGCCAGCAGCACAGATGTGGTCACAGCAGAGCCAGCCAGAAGACGTCGCAGGGCACGGGATCGGGGGGTAACATATGTCATCTTTAAATCTCTGCTTTTGCGTTAGTGCGGGCGTACAATTGTGTGTTCAATCAGCAATCTGACCTGTCCGACATCGCGCCATTCCCGCCGGATATGGCGTTCGGTCAATTGGGTCAGCGCCCGGGCCTGGCGCAGCTGATCCCCATCGGCATTTGACGGAATATGGAAAGCCAAGCGCAGGTGAACCCGTTCTGCAGCAATCTGTTGCAGCAAGGTCGAAATTCCCGAAATGACCTGTGGCTTCAGCGCAGGCTGACCATCGGCACCATTGGTAAAGGCGTTGACGTTCAGATCTACACGCACCACGCGTGACAGGGATGCACCAAAGTGGATTTCCGACATCTTGCCCGGTGTCAGGCGGATCACACGGGGGTTCTCTGATGTTAGGCGATATCCGGTTGGCAAAGATGCAGTGTCCAGTTTCAGAATGAAATTAGATCCGCGACTTGGTGGCAACATGGCACAGGGCACGTGGAACCGTCCGAATTCATCTGTGGTGATCACAGTGCCATCGACACCTGCAACACGGGCCGCTGGGATGCCAATTTCGCCGTCATTTTGATAACCATCCCCGTTTTCATCGTCAAAAACACGACCAATCACATCGCCACAGTCGAAGACGGGTTCTGGCAGAATGCGCACGGTGGCCGTGGCGGGTGGCGCGAGCAGGCTGTCATCTGAAGGATTGCGGATTGATGCAGTGTTTACATGTTCACCGGGATCAGATCCCGTGCTGACCAGCGCACGCAGGGTCAGTGTCACCGTTGTCAGGGGGGGAACCGGTATATCCGACCAGGTGATCACACGGCCTTCAACCGTGACATCTGCTTCGGACCCGTCAAGGGTTGCAGAACCATCCACATAGAGGAAACCAGCAGGCAAAATGTCTAGCGCGTTCAGGTCACCAGATACCACCGGGTTATCGTTGCGGATGGTGATGGTGTAAGGCACGACACTGCCCCGTTCCACCACATCACGTGGGGTGGTTTTGTTCACGGTTAGACCGCTTGGCGCAAGTGAAGATTCGATCTCATATTCAGTCCGGTCATCGTCGCTATTGCCGTCGCTGTCATCGCCGTCATCAGACAGATCACTGACTGCTTCTGGTGTGCCGGGCACATCGGGAGCAAAGACGGGCAACGCAGTTGCTGTTGCCGCGTTGGATGTACCGCCGCCGCTGATCGCATCAATCGTGAAGGTAAAGCTGGCCTTATAAGTGGCGGTTTCACCGATCTCTAAGGCACCCTCTGCAGATCCGTCATCTGCACTGTCAAAGTCAGGGCCTGCATCCAATGTCAGACTGCGGCCATCCATAGCAAGGAAATCATCCGTCAGTGTAACATTTTCCACGGGTGTATTGCCGATGTTTTTAACGGTGATCGTATAGGTGATCAGATCTCCCACGCCATCAATCCCGTCGCCCTCATCGGTGAGCTCTTGGGTTTTGGTTACATCAAGGCCAGTAATCGCTGCCTGCGTCACGGTTTCTGTGGTGTCGTCGCACACCGTTGGAAATGCCACAGAACAGATTTCATAGCTGACTTGATACGCCCCGGCAGGTGTATCTGGTGCAAGGGTGATAAGCCCGGTGCCTGTATCAAGGGTCAGAGGCGCATCACTGTTGAGAACTTCAATTGTGACATTGGTAAGTGTGGCCTGCGCATTGATCACCGTATCAGAGGCCAGGACCGTTGTGGTGGTTCCGCCATTGGTTTCAATCGGGGGGAAGGTTTCGGGCAGGGCTTCGATTGGGGCAACAATTGCCAGATCAGAACTGGTGTCGGTCACTTCCTGTGGATTTGGTCCGGCCGTGTTATAATGACCCGTAACAGTTGCGGTATTGTTCACAAGCCCGCGGTCTACATCGGCTTGCGTCAGTGCATAAGTGCCTGTGATGTCGGTGTTTACGGCCCCTGGATCAATGCTGGCTACGGGGTTATTCGTCAAAACAACACCAGGCAGAATGTCTTCAATCGTGACATTGGTCAGGGTGACATTGCCGGTATTTGTGATCGTAAAGCTATAGGGGATTTCATCCCCCACTTGGGCAACCGCAGAGAGGAAGGCGGAATCATCGGCTTCTTTCAACAGGGTAATACCGGGGTTCTGACCCAAAGGCGTAATGGTTGCGGTGTTATTTGAAGGCGCGGTGCCAGATATATTGCTGACTTCGGGTCCGCTGGGAGGGGTGCCAAAGACAGTTGCGGTGTTCGCGGCCTGTCCCGCATCAATATCGGCCTGGGTTATCGGATATGTGGCACGGAAATTCGTGGTGTCACTTGCGCCGGGATCCAGGCTTGTGATTGGATCGCCGGTCAGGGTCAGCCCCACAAGGGGATCTTCAAGGCGCACATTGGTCAGGGTGACGTTGCCAGTGTTCACAATCGCGAAACTGTAGACGATTTCTTCACCGGCAATGGCAGGCGATGACAAGCCCGTTTCATCCGCGGTTTTCACAAGGGTCAGCGAAGGTGCCCGCACAAGCGGCGTGATCAGAGGTGTGTCATTTGTGTTTGCACTGCCGCTGAGATCGTTGACATCGGTTTCATAGGGGTCTTTGGCACTGACTGTCGCTTGGTTTTCGACTTCACCCGCATCCACGTCTGCCTGTGTCAAAACATAGACTGCAGTGAATGTTGTGCTGTCGGACGCCCCTGGTGCCAGTTCTGCGATTGCTGTGCCGCTCATGGTCAGCCCCGGCAGGGGGTCTGTGACGCTGACGTTGTAAAGGTTCACATCACCTGTGTTTGTGATCGTGAAATTATAGCTAATTTCGTCGCCTTCTTTTGGTGGTGATGACAAGGCTGACACATCTGCGGTTTTCACAAGCGCGATACCTGGATTGAAGACCGGGGCGACCGGTGTCGGGTCATCTTCATTCGCATCTCGTCCGGATCCGTTTCCACTGGCATCGGCGTTGGTGCCATTGTCAGACAGATCTGTCAGTTCAGTGTTGCCATCGGATGTCTGGCCGGACAATACGCCCTCTGCCATAACAGAGGCTTGGTTTTGGTAACGCCCACCATGACCCAGAGGATCTGGCAGTGGCACGGTCGGCCGCACCCGAAGGGCAAACTCCACAGTACATGTTGCGCCGGACGCCAGATCAAAGCCCTGCGCCAGAAGATCAACCGCGTCACCCGTATAAGCCGCATTTGATCCGCCACAACTGCCTGAAGGGGGCTGCAGCACTGTGTACTGACCAGGTGTCAAAGTGTCCGATGCCGGTGTGGTCAGCGCTTGATAAACCCCGAAATCTGGGGCGGTGCCAACGATTGCATCTGTGATTGTGATATTGGTGAGATCTTCAAGGCTGAAGTTTTCGGCAATCACCCGGAAGGTGACATTAAATGAACCGTCGGCATTGGCAGAAGGTCCGGTCAGGATTGATTTCGCAAGACCAACACGCGCCTGAGGCACCACAGTGAACATATATCCGGTTGCATCGGTATCGCCACCAAGAACAACACCTGTGATCTGATCCGACGCAACTGCGGTCCCGCCCGCATCGCCTGGGGTGTTTGTCCCGTCATTCAGCCATGCTTCAGATGGGGCTGTGCGTGTCAGGGTGTATTCCCCTTCTGGTAACAGGGCAAAGGTAAAGGCGCCGTTTGTATCTGTCGTGACCTGACGCGTGACAACAGTGCCGTCGTGTGCCGTACCAGAAAGGGCAATAGTGGCCCCTGCAATCGCGGTATCTGTGGCGGCCTTGTTGGCATCGTCGTTGAAATCACGAAACATCAGGCCGCTGATGGAAGACGTGTTCACTGTGACCTGACCCGTTCCACTGTCATTTGAAGCATCAACATCAAGCGATGATGTTCTGATGCGGCCGGTATTGGTGATCAGCTGCCCATCTGTCGTGACCGCCGTGACTTTGACGGGTGCCGTGACTTGCGCAATACCACCTGAACTTAGTGTTCCAAGATCACAACTGAACGATGTGCTGCCGATAGCCCCTGTACAGGTGGAATTTGTGATGGATCCGGATGTGGCAACAACCGATGGCAGGCCCGTCAGCACCATATTCGCGGGTAAAGTATCACTGACCACGACATCATCTGCTTCGGCTAGATTTGGCCCAGGTTGGTTTGTCGCAGTGATCACAAAGTCAAAGCTGTCCCGCAGGTTCACCGTGCCGGGATCTGCAACTTTCGACGCGATCTGTACATCCGCTCGGGTGCGCACAGTGGTGGTTTCGCTGACTTCATTGTTCAGTGCGCTTAACTCAAATCCAAGCGCCACTTCATCGGAACTGACTGTCGCGGTATTGGTGGCCACACCTTTTGTGATACCGGCCGCAACAATGGTGATTTCACGCGTCTCCCCGTCTTCCAAGATGGGGAAGCTACATGTCAGTGTACCACCTGTGCTGCCTGCTGCAGGCACTGTGGTACACGTGCCATCCACGGGCACACTATGGGAGACATAACTGAGATTGCCCGCAGGCATTTGATCCGTCACCACCACGTTTTCCGCATGAGACGGGCCCGAGTTCAGAACTGTCAGCGTATAAGTTGTGGTATCCGGGATCGCGACAGGATCAACGCTGTCGTCTTTGCTGATCTGTAGATCCAGGACAGAATCCGTCACCTCGGATGTTACACTGCTGCTGTTGTTGGAACTGTCCAGCTCAGTGGTGTCGGTGGTCACACTTACGGAGTTTTCAATAGAAGTGCCGCTGGCCGAGGTTTTTGGGCGCAATATGACCGTGACTGTGCGTTGCGCACCACTGTTGATTGCGCCTAAACTACAGACCACCTGATCATTGCCCGTACCCGTCGTCGAGCCCGCAGCGGGAGCTGCTGAACAGGATCCTGCAGATGGCGTGGCCGATACGAAAATCATATTTCCTGGGAGAGTATCTGTTACCGTCACGTTTTGAGCGGGGCTCAGGCCGGGCGAGGCATTACGTGCAGTGATGACGTAACGCAGCTCCTGTCCTGCGGGGACACTTGTGCGTGACGCTTGTTTGGTGACCGTGACATCAGCGCGTGCGTTTACGATGTATGTTGGGGACGTGGCTGTGTTATTGGTATGATCCGGGTCAGCAGTCCCGTTGGACACAATGGATGCGGTGTTTGCACGTGGTGAACTGCCATGTCCCGGACGCACAGAAAAGCTGATTTTGGGACAGTTGACACCAGGAGTACAGGTCGGCAAGCTTGCAATGTTACATGTCAGGCGCACACTGCGGCCACCGGACGCAAAGGTACCACAGGTAACGCCAGAGGCGGCATTTTCTTCAATCGTATATGAGATAAATGCCGCGTTGGGCGCACCCCGGGTGTTTGACAGCAATTGCGTGACATTGTCTGAAACTTGGATACTGTTTGATGTTGAATCGCTGGGGTTGATGATCTCAAGGGTAAAGGTCTGGATATCCCCCACAGCAAGTTCAGGCGTATCGAGCGTCTTAACTATCGTAATATCAGCGGAATCGAGACCGGTGCTGCTGGTGGTTGGGACAACCGCAGTATCATTTGCGGGATTGTCGTCCGGCAGATTTGGGTTCACCGAACTGACCGTCATGCTGTTGTTGATGCTACCTGCGTTCGTAACCGTTGTATTGATCACCACAGATGGTGCACTTGCCCCTGCATTCAGAGGGCTGGCTTCGGTGTATTCACGGGTGCAGGTCAGTGGGGCAGGGCCTACCAATGGCCCACCAGGTGTGCAGGTCCAGCCATTTGCGGTGGTCAGACCGTTATAAGTCAAGCCAGCAGGCAAGTTGTCGGTCATAACAAGCGTGCCCCAGAACGGGGCAGTCCCCGCGTTGCGGGCGCGGATCGTATAGTCGTATTCATTCCCAACCACCACAAGCGGTGGCGTGGGGCCGGATTTAGAGGCGGCGAGATCAACATAGGGATCACGAATGACCGCCGTGCCGTCTGTTCCTGTGTTATTTCCAGGGTTGGGGTCGATGGGACCATCCGCGGTAATTTCGGCAACATTTCTGATGCTGCCGGCTGAAACAGCCTCAGCTTCGATCACGATCGTGCCCATCGATACGTTCACACCTGCGGAACCGCCCGCTGGCAATTCACAGGTGACAATCTGACCTGCGACATTACATGTCCAGTCGCTGCCAGCAGGCGGCGTCACACCAAGAACGCTATAATTTGCTGGCAATTCATCGGTAATGGTCACACCAGACGGCGAGTCTCCGGTAAAGAACCCTTGCAATCGGAATGTCACAGTGTCCCCGGTCAGGATCTGACCTGATGGGCTGCGTGTCTTTCGGATCCGTAGATCACTGCCCGCAGTCACCGTAAGGCTATGAGACGTCGTATCATTGCCACTATTCGGATCATCTGGCTGGGAGCTGTTCGAGTTCCCGATGACGGTAACCGTAGAATTCGAAGCCGATGTAACGGTGCCTGTCACGGATAAGTTTTTTGTGGCACCCACCGCAATTGGTCCGCTGACGGTACATTCATAGGCGCCACTGCTTAGGATACAGCCGCCAGGCAGGGATGTCACATTCATGCCCGTCGGAACCGGGATACGCACGATGGTAGATGTCAGAATATCCGGGCCCAAATTTTCAACCGTGAAATCAAGTGTCACAGACTCACCTGATACTGCCGATGGGGGGCCGTTTACTGTCAGATTTACGTCGGAACCTTGCTGAACGGTGGTGGTCTGAATAGCGGTGTTGTTCGCAGGTTGTGTGTCATTGTCATCCGGTACTGTTGCCTGAACGGCAATCACACCGGCGCTGTTTCCGCGTACACGAAATTCACTTTGGATATTGCTGTCGGCGGGGATGGCGGGCACGTCACATATGATTGTGGCCGGGCCTGTGGCAGGCGTTGGTATGCAGGGGCCAATGCTTCCGGTTATGGTTGTGAATTCCGTATCCACGGGGATCTGAATTTCAACAGTCGTGGCCGGAGAAGGGGAGAGGCTGCTGTTTGCAATCTTTAGTTCATACCCGATTTCAGTTCCTGCGGGGACCGGATCTGCTAAATCGCTTAGATCGACGCTCCAGTCATTGTTCTGCGCCAGAGCAGGGTTGCTGGCTGCAAAGGAAAACAACATGACCAGAAGAGAGAGTGTCGTAAGGGGGGGGGCAGGTTGCTTGCAAAGCGAAAGGAGCTTTGTGAGGACGCCAATAATAAATGCATCCGAAAATGCGCTCCGGAAAGAATACCCGAAAACCATCATAACACTCTTAACTTTAAACCAATAAACCCAAATCGCCGAAAAAGCGATACTCACAACTTATCCTATCTGCGCAGTCGCGTTAAACGTAAATAACCTATTAAAAAATTAGTCTTTTGCTATTAAAAAATCAGGTAATTGTCGCCAATTTGTTACAGGAGGCAGATTTAAAGCGGATTTGCAAAATTACAATTCTTCTATCACGTGTGTTGCGCAGCTCTTGCCAAGAAGGCGCTGAGTTATTGCGCAGCCGGAGCGGTGACCGTCTTGAGTAGGAGTGTTTCATAGGGCTTTAGGGTGGGGCGGCTGCTGGGGCCGTAATGCCGGGTATCCTTTTTAAGCTCAGGAAACAGTTCGTAAATTTCTTCACGTGTCGCGTTGGACATAGTGTTCATCGAAGCCGCGCCAGGGTGGAAGCTTTCAGTGGGGATGCCTTCCGCAAAGATAATCTGGTGTGTGTCAAAGAGCAGATGAAAATATTCAACTGTGCCGCCAGGTTGGCGCAAAATAGTTACGTCATTGACCAGGTGTTTCGCGGGCACGAGGGCCTCGTTTCCATCAGAGATCAGTTCCAGTCGCCAGTCCTGTAACAACATCCGGTGCTGGGGGGACACCAGAAGATCTCGTTGATTTCCAAGTGCGCCTTTACGGAATAAAATGGGGGCCAGGTGATCTTGTGCTGGTACGGTTTTTGATCCAACCCAACGCAGTGGCTGGTTTCCATGATCCAGTGTTTGGATCATGTCACCAGGCTGCAGATCTTCGACGGGGCGTTCGCCATGATTTGTGAGGATACGGCTGCCACGCACAAAACAGATCACCTCAAAACGGATGGTCTCGAAATTTGAAAATGAAATATTCCCGATCTGGCCATCTTCATCGCCATCAGTGATTTCATAGTTTCCGGCGGGGCCAATGGTGCCAAAGCTGGGATGCACATAGCCGCCAGCCAGTATCTGGCTGATCGTGGGTTGACCAGATCCCCCGAAGCTAACAGCATTGCCCTGAGGTGTTGTGAACACGCCTTCTGCGCTGTCGGAAATGCCATTGATGTCTGATGCTGTATTTTCCGGTAGAATCGCATCTGTCAGCGTGATGATATCAGCTTCGGCACTGTCTTCGCCTGCGGTGAATACTTCGAGCGAACTGAATGTATCGGTAGACGCGTCGTTAACCTTGGCGACATTGCCGTCACCCGCATTGTTCACATTGACATGGATGGTCTCACCACTGGCGGTTGAGCCACCCGTGGCGTCATAAGTATCCTGCCCGGTGCCCCCGGAGATTACGTCACTTCCGGTGCTCATGACGACGGTGTCATCGCCCCCGGCAAGGTTCATCACATCATTGCCGCCGCCGCCATCCACATGATCTGCCCCGGTTGATCCAGTGACTGTGTCGCTTGCCTGGCCCAGAATGAATTTCTCAAATTCTGAAAAGGACGCGTTTCCACCGCTGCCTGTCAGAGTGCCGGTTTCAGGCGCGCTGAGGTTCAGATCTAGGCTGTTGGTGACTGCGGAGGCATCAAGTACGTCACCCCCATTGTTTTCGCCGCCTTCGCCTGCTGTGATCGTGTCGTTGCCAAATCCGTTGCCGACTGAGAACCGGTCATCCCCTGCGCCCATACTGACGATTTCATCGCCAGAGGATCCTGTAACATCATCATCGCCAGATCCGGTTGTCAGACTTTCAATCTCGCTGAAAGTCAGGGTCTGGGATCCGTCTGTCAGCGTCCCTGCTTCGGCGGAAGAAAAATTGACGGTCAGATCATTGGTAACAGCGTTGGCGTTGATTTCATCGCCCCCATTGTTCTCATCCGTTTCACCGCCTGTGACTGTGTCATTGCCAAACACGTTGGAATCAATGACAAAATCATCGTCACCGGCTTCGCCGTTCAGCGTGTCATTTCCCGCTTCGGCATAGATGGTGTCGTCACCACCCGCGCCAAAGATGGTATCGTCACCGGCACCGCCACGCAGGGTATCATCGCCGTCAGGTGCACCTGACGGATCCCCTGGCACACCGTCAAAGAACAGGTTGGAAACAGACAAAGATCCGCTGTTTCCGGTTTTGATGAATTCTATTCGACCTACGGGGCCGGCGGCATTGATCAGAACTGAACTGTCCGCATCCGTGTCGTCCGCGCTGCCACCTGTAGAACTGAACGTGATGATGTTACCACTGGTCGAAGTCGCAACTTCCGAGCCTGCAGCGAAACTATAGGGGATCAGGTTGCCGGAGGCATCATAGATGCGGACCTCGACGACTTCGAAACCGCTTTCGAAATCGTTTATGCGGAATTCGAGATCACTGACGGGTTGACTGAATTGCACATCTGCCGTGCCGGATCCCTGTTCAAGCGACAGGTTTGAATTTGGATCGACGGGAGTGTCCGCATCTCCGGTGAGCCCCCCGACCTGCTGTGCCCCGGATCCGGTTGTGACATTGGAACTGGTGACTGTAACTGTCGTGCCACCGATCGTGGTGGAACCGTTGGCCAGGCCCGTGTCAGCCCAGTGCAATGTATCACGAGGCGAGGCAGGCCCGTTATCCCCATAGATAATGTCGTTTTGTGAACCGCCAGAAATCGTATCATCGCCACCATACCCGATGATATAATCTTCATCCCCGGTGGCACCTGATAAAAGCGCATCATTGCCATCAACCATATCACCGTCAGCATCGGTATATCCCGCCCCGATGGTGTCATTGCCAGACGTTCCGTCGACATAGCCGTCTCTTGCATCTGCGAGACTGTAGAACACCGATGCGTCGCCAGGGTCGACATCAACTGTATGGTGTTGCCATCGGACCCGGTATAAGTGATCGTGTAGATGCCGCCAGACGGGCCGCTGATCGTGTCGATATTATCGAAATACAGCTGATCTTCGCTACCTTCGTCGTTCAGCGTTAAGTCAAAGTCATCATCAAATGTGGCAAGATCTACGCGAACGACATCGACATCATTGTCTTTGCCACCCAGCTTTTTGATTTCAAGTTCGGTGATTTGATCACCAGATAGATCATCCGTTATGGTGAAGTCATTTGAACCGCTGACGCTGCCAAAGAAATCATCCAGTTCGATTTTGTGGACGTCTTTTTTCTTGTCGAACTTGGCGTCCGACGTCGTGCCACTGCTGGTTGATGCTCCCGAAGGAACGGGAGGCACGTTATTCGATGCCATGCTTTGTACTGCCTCAGAAAATTTGTTTTCGTACAATTTCTGCGGAATTAATAGTTTATTTACACTTCTTTAAAAGTGTTAATTTTGTGGCAAATTTGTGATTTAAACTCCAATTATTAACTAATTGAAAATACTCAATTTATTCTCCTAAAAATGGGAAAAATAAGGGAATCATGTTCACTAATGGGGGTGTGTTACGATTTGTGAAAAAAGTGTCATGTGGAGTTGATGATGGGCCGAAGATGAGTCTTCATGGTATGCAACAAAATGCTGCTGTTAATGGAATCCCAGGGCGCTATATTCGACTTGAAAATAGCTGATACAGACCAAAGGCAGTTTTGAAGATGACCGGGCCGTTTACCATTCGCGATTTCACCCGGGCGCACGGTGCCTATATCGCGCGATTTGCGGCGCAATCGCGTAAGTCACTGGAACGGCTGGATGTTTCCCCAATCAGTGAAACGGAAAAGCATCTGCGTTTCCGCCTAGAGTTTCCAGAGGATCCAGTGATTGTTGACGTCTGGTCAAAGGAAGATCCGGCAGCAGAACAGGCATTTAATCGCGAACTGACATGTGCGCGGCTTTTACAAGGCAGCGCATTAACGGCTAGCTTATTGGGACACAGCCAGGAAAAGTGCTTGATGCTTCGGGGAGACGTGCAGGGAACGCCCCTAAATAGTGTACTGTCACAGGATAATGTGGTTGCGATGTCCAGTTCACTTGGGTCCTGGTTTCAGAGATTCCATCAGAAAATGCCGCAAAAAGAAGCGGATATGACATGGTTTTCATATCTGAAAAACTATCCCGGTTTGTTTGAACCCGAAGAATATGAACGTGAGAAAGCTTTTCTGGAACGCCTGAAGATCGGCGCAGTTTCCATCGCGCGAAATGATCGTATCAGGGGTTTTTTGGTGTCAGACCGTAAGACGATTTGCGCACCGGGTTTTCAACGTGCTGGGTATAAACCCATTGGCTGGGATCTTTTGTTGGCGACGCGCGATCTGGTCCGTCAATTCCCAGGGCAGACAGATGACATTATCGCGGCGCTTCTTGCAGGGTGGGGCGCGAAAGTTCCGGGCCTGAACCCAGAGGATTTTATCCGGCTTGCGAAATTATTCTGCGTTGCAACGGTGTTCCGAGCGTATACGCCTTCGGCTCCGTTGTTGCGCCGATACGCGGATGCGTTCAACGCGAGTCGGGAAAAGGGACAGGGCAAGATCACCACTGTCCTTTCGGTGCCATACAAATCCGACTTGCAGCAGGATGTGCAGCCACAGGATGTTGAAGCATTTCGCAGGCATTTGCAGCTGGTCACAACGGAGCGGGGTGATATGGATCGACAGATAACGGAAGACGAGATCCGTAACACTGACAATCCAGTGCCAGTTCTTGCCGCCATAGGAGAGTACCCCAAAGCGTGGGGCAATTATGCTGCCATTTTCTGATCACCGTCTGATTTCATCCCCGGATACCATTGCTGGAACTTCGTGCGCAGGGTGCCATCCAGCGTGCGCGTGCGGGTTTGTAGCATGAGATGAGCCCCTGTTTTTGACCAACGCATCTGCTGGCGCTTACAGAAACGTTTTCCCACGACGGTATTGACGGTGCTTTCGACAAAGCCGGTGGACACTCGTTCGCCGTAGCGCCGTCGTTCAGCGTAATTTGGGATCATCCAGGCGCTGTTTGCAATGTAGGTCTGAAATTCGGAGGCCGCTTTTCGCAAGGCCTTGATGCTGGCGTATTGCGTTTCGATGTCATCGAGGTCCATGACCAAATCGTCGATGACCTCCTGCCCATCATGCAGGTTGCCATTCCATAGATACCCTTTGATCTGGCGAAGACGCCTGGCCGTCTCCTCGGCCTCATCCGGGTTCAGATGGGCAAGGCCTTTGACATACTGATGCATCACGGTGATCCGCATCGTGATGT